>NZ_JAVJUO010000206.1:0-10742 GCF_040220555.1 Coleofasciculus sp. C1-SOL-03 | reverse complement strand
CCACTATCGGTAATATTACCCTCGGCAGTAACATCTAATGTGCCAGTAATATTAGAAGCGCCTAAATCAATCCCATTGTTGTCGTTTAAGGTAACATTTGCGCCATTGGCGGCTACCGTACTGAAGTTATTGGCATTATTTAAAGTAATATCATTCCCATTAGCATTTAATGTCGTCTCACCTGTAACACTCAGGTTGCTACTATCGGTAATCTCGCCAGTGGCAGTAACATCTAATGTGCCAGTAATCGTGGAAGCACCTAAATCAATCTCATTGCTGTCGTTTAAGGTGACGTTTCTGCCACTGCTTACGGCTACTGTGTTGAAGTTATTGGTAGTATTGGCAAATGTGATATCATTGCTGGTTCCTGTTGCCAGTGTAGCTTGACCATTTACTGTTACCGTACCGCTGTTTTGGGTAATGTTTCCTGTTGTCGCGGTAACATTCAGGTTATTCGGTAGGTTGATAGTATTAGTGAATGTGGGATTGCCACCTTGTACTGTCAGGTTAAACGTTTCACCACTCAGGTCAACATCGTTAATCGTAACGTCTCCTGTAACGGTACCATTGCCAATTGTGACTGTGCCATTGGATTGTAAATTGCTTAAATCTGTAGTATTCAGGTTAAAATCACCCGTCGCACCATCACCGATACCAATGGTTGAGGTGGAGTCAGTGGGTTGGAAGGTGGCATTTGCCGCTTCCACTGTATCATTAATATTCACATTGGTGGCAGTCACACCTAAATTCCCCGTAATTTTGGACGCCCCTAAATTAATCCCATCCTCGTCGTTTAAGGTAACGTCTTTTCCTTCGACGGCTATTGTACTGAAATTATTATTGGCGCTATCTAAGATAATATCATTGTCGTTGGCATCCAATGTCGTGTCGCCTGTAACACTCAAGTCGCCACTATCGGTAATATTACCCCCGGCAGTAACATCTAATGTGCCAGTAATATTAGAAGCGCCTAATTTAATCCCATTGCTGTCGTTTAAGGTAACATTCCTGCTACGGGTTACGGCTACTGTGTTGAAGTTATTGGTAGTATTGCCAAATGTAATATCATTGCTGGTTCCTGTTGCCAGTGTAGTTTGACCATTTACTGTTACCGTACCGCTGTTTTGGCTAATATTGCCTGTTGTTGCCGTGACATTCAGGTTATTCGGTAGGTTGAGAATACCCGTGAATGTTGGATTACCACCTTTTACTATCAGGTTAAAGTTCTCACCACTCAGGTCAACATCGTTAATCGTAACCTTTCCTGTTACAGTATCACTGCCAATTGTGACTGTGCCAGTCGATTTTAAGTTGCTTAAATCTGTAGCATTCAGGTTAAAAGTACCCGTCGCACTATCACCAATACCAATCGTTGAGGTATCGCTACTTGGTTGGAAGGTGGCATTTGCCGCTGAAACTGTACCATTGATATTTACATCGGTGGCAGTCACACCTAAATTCCCCGTAATTGTGGAAGCGCCTAAATTAATCGTATTGCTGTCTTTAAGGGTAACATTTGCGCCACTTGTGACGGCTACTGTACTGAAGTTATTGCCATTATTTAAGGTAATATCATTGCCGTTGGCATTCAATGTCGTCGTGCCACCCGTAACACTCAGGTTGCCACTATCGGTAATCGCACCCCTAGCCGTAACACCTAATGTGCCAGTAATACTAGAAGCGCCTAAATCAATCCCATTGCTGTCGTTTAAGCTAACGTTTCTGCCATTGGCGACTACTGTGCTGAAGTCATTGGCATTATTTAAAGTAATATCATTGCCATTAGCATTCAATGTGGTGTCACCTGTAACATTGACGTTGCCACTGTCTGTAATATTACCCCCGGCAGTCACACCGAATGTGCCAGTAATACTAGAAGCGCCTAAATCAATCCCATTATTGTCGTTTAAGATAACATTTGCGCCACTTGTGACGGCTACTGTACTGAACTTGTTGGCATTATCTAGGGTAATATCATTCCCAGTAGCATTTAATACGGTGCCACCTCCAACAGTGAGGTTATTCAAGTCAGTGATATCGCCATTAGCCGTGATGTTAAGAGTACCAGAAATGTTAAAAGCTGGTGGAGTAGTAGCGGTGCTTCCTAGCTTTATTGCAATGTTATTATCATTGATATCATCTCTGAGTGAGACATTGTTAGCACTGGTGACTAAAACCTCATTAAAGTTATTACCGTTATTGTTGAGGGTGATGTTATTCCCTGCACCTGCGGCTAACCGGGTTCTACCACCAATATTTAACGTTCCAGCCGTTTGAGTAATCGCGCCATTGGCTGTAATTGTGAGGTCAAACCCTCCGGTTGAAATACTTTGATTGAGTTCGACAGCGCCCCCTGCATCGAAAACTAAGCTCAATCCATCCCCAGGTGTAGCTGTCGTATCGCTATCAAATATCCGCCCGTTGATGACAATATTTTTAGCCGCTATCAAAGTTAGAGTCTTAACGCCCCTGGTGTTGAAATCCAAGTTAGTTGCTAGGGTGATATTCCCATCATCTGGCATACCTCCGGCTCCTGTATCCACAGTCACATTACCCATACTTAAGCCAGCTAAGAGGGTATTAATATTAAGTACTGAGCCATTCGCCGCCGCCGTAAACTTAAAATCAGGTGCGGTGCCACTAATATTACCAATGGTATTATCCGCCGTACTAATCGTAATATCGAACGGGTCAATTAACCAGGTTCCCCCATCCCCAGCAGGTGCTGTGATATCGGGAGCAAAAGGAACATCTAAGAATCCCGCACTACTGGTTTCAACAAAACCTCCGTTGCCCCCATTTTCTCCACCCCGAGCGCTAATATGGCCATAAGTACGAGTGGTCTGATCTGACCAAGCAATGGTTCGACCCCCACTGCCCTCATCTAAAGCATCGGCGTTAATCCTTGAGTCTTCACTAATAAAAGTAACATCAGCATTGGGAATCGCTTCAAGTCCTTTTTCACCGCCGCCAATTCGTATAGTACCCCCGCCATGGCTTCCTGATGCGTCTACATTGGCGGCAATTAGACCAACTTTATTGCCAATGACATTAATTTCGCCTCCGGTTGAGGATGAGGGCGAGGGTGTACCGACGTTAGAAACATTAATTTCACCCGAAACAATAGCAACTCCTGTTTCTTTTGGTAAGGTTACTCCAGTATCTGCTAGTTGTACATCGCCCGATTCGTTAACCTCGACTCCTGTATCAACTTCCTCCCCTGAACCCGTTAATAATTCAGCTAAATCCCCAGGTTGAACTGGTAACACTTCCCCATCTGGCGTCCTCGGTGGTTCAACCTCCAGAGATAGTAACCCTCCAGGTCGAGAAATTTTGACTAAATTGGAACCGGGAACGGCTGCAACGGTAATGCTTCCCCCTGGTGCAGTTAGTTTCCCGGTATTAACGACATTGCCAGCCAGTAGGGTTAAATTTTTTCCCTCTGATACCGCTAAGTCCCCTGCATTAACAATACTTCCCGCCTCTGTTCCATCAAAGGCAAATTGGTTGGGTGTTCCGACTAAGTTCTGATAATCATTCCCGCCTATGGCATTAAACCAGTTATCATCGCCAAATCCAATAGCGTCGGCGGTGGTGGCGATAAAGTCACCAGGGACATTGAGTTGGGAAGAAGGACCAAAAATAATCCCAGCCGGATTCATTAAATATAGGTTAGGATTGCCTCCGGTGACCTGAATCAACCCGTTAATCACAGAGGCGTCACCACCCACGACGCTACTAAGGATATTGTTTAAATTAGGATTTGCCAGAAAGTTGGCGATTTGGTTGGCATCTAAGCCAAACTGCTGGAAACTGTGGAAGAGATTTTTGCCATCCCCAGACAGACTCCCACCGGAAATGTCGATGCGGTTCCCATCTGGTGTGACAATTGTCCCTGTACCGTCTGCTGGGGTAATCGGCTGCGCCAGAACTAGGACTTCAGAGGATGTACCCAGGTTGAAAACCCAAAGCCAAAATCCGGTCACAGCGGCGGTTAAAAGATGTACTCTGTTCATGGCTGATTCATTAACCCAGCACAGGTTGGGTTTCAAAGGGACGTTTAATACTACTCGCTTCGTTGCCAGATCTATATATTGGATCTAACACATCTATTAAGCTGCGATCGCACTCACTCTTTCTAGGCTAACAATCCCACCCTACTGACATGACACAAAAATAGATTGGGTTCTCTGGACGCAAGGATGATGCCCCTCCGAGGTCTTCAAGTTAGGTGTCACACCACTCACTACAGTCTGGCATGGGGCAATTCACTTGGCTAGGCAACCTAACTCACAATACTCACAATACACATTTATGGCATGATCACCGACTTTAATCAGATTCAACCCGCTCGTCAAGTCTAATTGAAAAAGATTAACAATTCTCAAATTAGTCAAGCGGTGATGTAACTTTATATTTAGTAATGAATAGCAATCGTTAATTGAGTTCGTTCTAAAAACAATTTATGAACTCAAGGGGCTTTCAACAGCGGACTTGGTATCAATCCCCCTGTTCAAGCCACACCTTGACAGTCTCACAAGTATCACCCAGCAACTGATTTGATCCGTCAGGTTTCGCTATCATCCAGACATGGCTCTTTATCTGAAGAGAGTTTAACTTGGGCTATTTATGTTATATTTCTTTACAGATAGACCCTGACTGTCGCTTATATCAATGTGGTTGTGTCTATAAAAAGCCGAAACCAGCTTGATCGGCGCTCAAGCGATCGCAAACCGAAGCAATGGGATACCATCATTGCTGAAAGCGTAACGATGGAATATAAATCCGGCAATCAGCGCTATCAAGTGTTGAAAGGGATTGACTGGCAAATTCAGCGCGGCAATATTCAAATCCTCATGGGACCATCGGGTTCGGGGAAAACCACGTTCCTCTCTATTCTGGCGGGACTACTGACCCCTTCATTGGGCAAGGTCTACCTACTGGGAGAAGAGATAACCAAAATGTCCAGCGCCAAGCTAGCCCGCTTTCGGCGCAATAATATTGGCTTTATTTTCCAGCATTTTAACCTGTTTCCGGCGCTAACGGCAGCCGAGAATATAGAAGTTGTGCTGAATATTAAAGGGATTCGCGGGACGAAGGCGCGATATCAGGCACAAGAGTTGCTCGAACACGTTGGATTAGAGATGCACGCCAATCAACGTCCGGCTAACTTGTCGGGGGGACAGAAGCAACGAGTCGCGATCGCACGGTCTTTAGCGGGTCATCCTCAGATTATCATGGCAGATGAACCCACGGCAGCACTAGACTCAACCAGCGGACATCGGGTGATTGAATTATTGCGGCGGTTGGCAAAGGAAGAAGGGTGTACAGTACTGATGGTGACTCATGACCCCCGTATCCTGGATGTCGCTGACCGAGTAACCTATCTTGAAGATGGGATTGTGAAGACATCTGGCATAACTTGACGCACAATAGTCTTAAGGTGAATAGCAGGCTCCAGTCAGCCCTGAACTAAAGTTCTGGCTTAAAGCTTAAACCCGTTAAAACGGGTTCAACGACTGACCGAGTAAGCTCGATTTTATTTCTTGGCGTTCAAGTTGGCGACATTTCACTTAAGGAGCGTGACATTAAATCACTCCTAGTTCATCGTTGCGCTGTCTTCGCCCTAAACGCTCACATCGCTGACTACAAACCTTAAAACAGGTTAGTCCATTTTAATGGACTTAAGCTTTTAGCCAAGAACTTGAGTTCTTGGCTGATACTAACGCTGTACCCTTTAACACACCCTAAGTAAAATTTATGCGGTATCTGATTACAAGTGCGTTGCCCTATATCAATGGGATTAAACACCTGGGAAATTTAGTCGGTTCTATGCTTCCGGCTGATGTCTATAGCCGTTTCCTGCGACAGGAAGGCGAATCGGTTCTGTTTATATGTGCCACCGATGAACACGGTACACCAGCGGAATTAGCCGCATTGGAAGCCGGATTAGATGTCACCACCTACTGTCAAAAACAACACGAACGGCAAGCCGAAATCTATCGCGGGTTTGGACTTTCTTTTGACTATTTTGGTCGTACTTCCTCCCCAGATCACCATAAGTTAACCCAGCATTTCTATCAACGCCTTGACGAAAATGGCTTCATGGAAGAACGGGAAATTCGTCAGGTTTACTCTCATGAAGATAATCGTTTCTTACCCGACCGATATATTATTGGAACTTGTCCCCATTGCGGATACGATCGCGCTAGAGGCGATCAGTGTGAGAATTGTACCTCGGTATTAGATCCCACGGATTTGATCGAACCCCGTTCGGCGGTTTCCGGGAGTACAAATCTAGAAGTCCGCACCACTAAACATTTATTCTTAAAGCTGACTACTCTGAGTGACGAAGTACGTTCCTGGGTGGATAATCAGCAAGAATGGACAACTCTGACCAAATCCATTGCTCTGAAATGGTTAAATGAAGGATTACAAGACCGCTGCATTACCCGTGATTTAAGTTGGGGTGTCCCTGTACCCCGTCCGGGATTTGAGGGTAAAGTATTTTATGTCTGGTTTGATGCTCCCATTGGCTATATTTCTGCTACCAAAGGATGGGCAAGTCAGCAATCGGAACCCGATGCCTGGAAGCCGTGGTGGTATGATGCCCAAGATATTCGCCATATTCAATTCATGGCAAAAGATAATTTGCCATTCCATACAATTATGTGGCCCGCGATGATTCTGGGAACGCGGGAACCTTGGACAATGGCGGATGATATTAAGGGTTTTAATTGGCTAACCTATTATGGCGGGAAATTCTCCACCAGTTCCAAACGTGGCATATTTTCTGACCAAGCCTTAGAAATTGTACCCGCTGATTACTGGCGCTATGCCTTAATTGCCATGTCTCCAGAATCGGCTGATTCAGCGTTTACCTGGGAATTATTTCAAATTAAAATAAACAAGGATTTGGCAGACAATTTGGGGAATTTTGTCAACCGAATACTCAAATTTGCCAATAGTCGGTTTAAAGGAGTGATTCCAGAAGGAGGAACACCGGGAGAGGTGGAACAACGGTTGCAGGAAAGTTGTGAAAGTTTGACAGCGAAACTGAGTAATTGCCTGCAAAATATCGAGTTTCGCAAAGCCGCCGAAACCTTATGTGCGCTGTGGACAGTGGGGAATCAATATATTGACGAACGCGCACCCTGGGCGCTGTTTAAGCAAAATAAGGAAGAAGCGGCGTTAGTGATTCGCACCTCGATTAATCTGATTCGGCTGTATGCGATCGCGTCGAATCCATTTATTCCGTTTACCGCCGAGAAAATATTTGATGCGTTGCAGTTATCAGACACAGAGAGAACACAAAAATTAACTCAGGCGGTAGATTTTAATGCCTTGGCAGCCGGTCGTTCTTTTGAGGTTCCACCTCCCCTATTTCGCAAGTTAGAGGATACAGAAATAGCCGAATTGCGCCAACAATTTGGAGGCGAATAATTCAGGGTGAAACGTGCCACGGCACGTCTGGGAGCTGGGAAAACCACGATCGGGTTCCATACCTCGGACCGTTCGTAGTTGCGCTTCAGCGCGATCGCATCCCGTTGACGAGGACAACAATACCACAATCCTGTAGGGACACATAGACGTGCGCCCTAACCGAAGCGCGATCGCATCCCGTTGATGAGGATTGTGATCACAAAAAGCTGGGCGGTTAGAAACCGCAGCTACACAAACAAAACCCGCCTGCGCGGGTTACAATACACTTGCGATCGCATCCCGTTGACGAGGATAACACTATCACAAACCCTTCACCACCCATAGACTAGCACCCAAGTTAAGAATCGTCCTGACTCAGCCACTCCCGCTGAATCCTCTCCAAATCTTTAACCGCCCCTAATTGCCCAAAGAGTTGATGGGCTGTGTTGTAATAGTTTTCGGCAAGGTCAATATTACCGCGCTGACGTTCAAGTTTTGCTAACTCATAGTTGACCCTGGCAATATAATGTTTTATTTCCAATTTTTCCATTTTGGTTAAAGCGTCTTTTAATAGTAATTCTGCTTTCGGCAAATTTCCTTTTGCCAGTTCATTTGCTCCAAGACAATAAATTCCTAACGCAATACCATCGCCCTTGTCTAATCCTGTCATTATTTGGAGTGCTTGCTGATAAAGTTGTTCGGCTTCATCATAGTTGCCATAAGCACGTTGTATATGTCCCATACAGCCAAAAGACTCGGCTATTCCCAGTTTATTATTTGATTCTATCCTTAATTTCAACGATTGCTGATACAGGCGAACGGCTTCCTTGAAATTGCCACGATTGCTCTCGATATCTGCCAAACAACCGTAACCTGTTGCTATTTCATCACGCTGATTCAACTCTTCCATGATTTGTAAATATTGCCGATAAAGTTGCTCTGCTTGATCCAACTCACCTCGGTTAACTTGGATATTTCCCAACTGACCATAGGAAATTGCTTGACCTTGTTGATCACCTAATTCTCTATATATCTCTAAGCTGTTTTGATAAAGACACTCTGCTTCTTCCGAATTATACCGAAGACATTCAATATCTCCTAACATACTTAGGGATTTAGCAATATAAATTTTATTATGCTGCTTTTGAGAGGTGGACAAAGCCCCATGTAAATATAGTTGTGCTTGGCTCAAATTACCAAAATCGCGATACATTTCTCCTATCCCCATCAAGCAGTAGGCTTTCGTATCTTCATCAACATGAGGTTGTAACTGTTCATATAGGTTCTTAAACAAATCCCAATACCCCCACCGTCTCAGGTATTTTTTTAGGTGATTATCGAGTAGATTGTATGCTTCACCGTAGTTTTCCAGCTTGAAAGCGAAATGTTGATACTCTAAGACAGGACGTAAATCTTCTATTGTTTGAGGATTATCTGGCTTCTTGACAAGGGAATAGAAGTTATAGGCTATTTTCCATAGCTTTTGCAGTTCATGTTTATAGTCTGCTTGTAGAAACTCGACAATCACCCGATGTAAGTCATACAAGACTTCACAGTTTTCCTCATCATAGCGACTCTGGACTAAACTACTATCCACTAATTGCCCAATAATCGCCTCAGTTTCGCCAATCTCCTCTTCAGTAAAGTTCACCGATTCTGCCATTCGTACAGCCTTCTCAAACCGGGAATCATTCTCTTGATATAACCGCAAAAAGGTTAACCCCTGACAATCAATCCCCACCCGCAACACACACATTCGACGCAGTAAATCTCGCGCTGCTTCATTTTGTCGCATCAATTGTTCTCGGAGAATCGGTTCAGCCTTTTTCGTCACCAACTCTGGATGCTTCCGTAGATATCCCGGTTTCCCTTTTCCTACCGCCGCCAGTTGGGTTAATAGAAAAACATGTCCCTCAACTTTGGCTGATACCCACTGCAAATCGGCTATTTTATCCCGTAAATGACGCTGGCGCAGAATTTCTACCCCCGCCTTTGTCGCCACACCCGTTACTGTTTCAATCTGTACTAATTCTGAATCCGGTTCTGTATTCTCATAACGCGGATCAGTGAAATCAGCCGGGATGTCTCGACTGGTTATAATGGTTTGGCACTGATGCTGTTGATAGACTAAAGCGTTGAGGAATTGACCCCACTCTGGGGACATGGCTTGTCTGGCTTGGGGATGGTTGGCGGGATGTAAGATAGTTTCCAGGTTATCTAGTAGGAATAAGCAGGGTTGTTGGGCGAATCCCTGAATAATTTTGGCAATCTTTTCCTCGCTACGCTGTAACCCTTCCCTTGTGTCAATCCCGAATCCATCCCGTAACAGAAATTCGGTGATGTCATCAAAACTGGTTCCCAGTTGTACCTGAAAATATATCACCAAGGGATAGGGACAATGGGTGACTGGAGTGCGGCTGGATAATTCAATTCCTAACGCTTCCAGCAGTTTCACCGCTAAACTGGTTTTGCCGATTCCGCCTTGTCCGATTAATGCCAATATTTTTAAGGGAGTATTCGGTTGGCGGAGTTTGGCGGTTAATCGGGTAAGAAGTTCGTCGCGCCCTTGCCAAACGGGGATTGTGGGGAATCCTTGATTGGTAATTAGTCGGGTTTGGGGAGGGGTGAGGGCGGGTTTTGTTGGGGGGTTAGGGGTTGATGTTGTTGCGTTAGCGTCTAAACCCGCCCCGACATTATTTGGGGATGGTGGGTTAAAGGTGTTTTTTGGATTGGTTGGGGTGGTGAGGGCGGGTTTTGTTGAGGCGTTGGCGGTTGATGTTGTTGAGTTAGAGTCTAAATCCGCCCCTACGCTATCTGGGGATGGTGGGTTAAATGGGGGTTTTGTGGGGTTGGTTGGGGTGGTGAGGGCGGGTTTTGTTGAGGCGTTAGGGGTTGATGGTGTTGAGGTAGCGTCTAAACCCGCCCCTACGCTATCTGGGGATGGTGGGTTGAATGTGGGTTTTGTGGGGTTGGTTGCGGTGGTGAGGGCGGGTTTTGTTGGGGCGTTAGGGGTTGATGTGGTTGAGGTAGCGTCTAAACCCGCCCCTACGTTATTTGGGGATGGTGGGTTGAATGTGGGTTTTGTGGGGTTGGTTGGGGTGGTGAGGGCGGTTTTTGTTGAGGCGTTGGCGGTTGATGGTGTTGAGGTAGCGTCTAAACCCGCCCCTACCTTATCTGGGGATGGTGTTTGAAAGTGGGTTTTTGTGGGTGGGTTTGGGTGGTTTGGGGGTGTTTTGTTTAGGGCTTGGTGGTTGTTGTGGTTGATTCTAAACCCGCCCCCACGATATCTGTTGTTGTTGGTTTTATTGTGGTTTTTGTGG
>NZ_JAVJUO010000205.1:0-11192 GCF_040220555.1 Coleofasciculus sp. C1-SOL-03 | reverse complement strand
AGTGAGAGATTGCCGCGCTCTGTGTCCGCCTATCTCGGAGTGAATCCGAGAAAGCACGTATGGAGCGCTCTATATCAATTTAATAATTTTATGGGTCGATGCCCTGTAGTCAATCGTAGGCACGATTACTATAGTGTCTCTAACTGGGAGCCGTTGGTTAAGACTGATATCGAGCAACAATGCCGGGTATCAGCCAAGCGCAAGCGTTAACGGTTATCGACCAAAAGTTACACCGTGGACTTATACCAAGACAGAATTACTTGTGGGTAGGTTTGTCTAGGTTTTTAGAAGCGGTGAAAGGGGTAACTTTGGCGAAAGCGCTGTTCAGCTAAATTCTTTTCTTTGTTGGTTTGTTCGTCTAGATTGGCGATACCTTTGAGGGCGGCGACAACTTGGGGGGAGAATTTCGTGCGATCGCGGATAGAATCGGGGGTAAATAACCGACGCCGTAGCACTTCCGCTACATCGTCTTTGCCCACAGGTTGCACTCGTTCTTCCTGCTGTCGTTGGAAAATAGCGGCGATATCTTGAGTCAGTTCTCTGCCAAAGGTATCATTTTTACTGGGGTTGATAACAGACAGCCAGTATGATACTATATGGTCATATTGGCTTAAATTTACTCATATTGGCGATATTCCTTTGAGAGAAGCCGTTCATGGAAAGCTTCATCGATTTCCGGTGAAAGTCCATAAAGTGACCGCCGAAGCCAGATGTAGAAGAAATCCATCAAGTCAGAGTACGAAATCGCGTCATAATATGGAGGATCTGTGACAACAACATCGACCTCACTCAGATGAATAGCCTTGTTTTTGCATTGCCTCGCGGATAGCGCGAGTTTGCTTAACAAAAGTTCCCAGTGCTAATAGCTGACGAGGTGAAAATATATCTTTCCATTGCAATAGCCCATAAATTCTCAAAGAGCATGAGTTCTGCTTTGACCCTGCAGGAGGTGGCGTCGGCTCCTCTGGCAACCCAAATGGAATCTCAGCAAATACCCCTTCTAATTCCTCCTCAGCCTCAGCCGCCATCTGAATTTCTTCTGCTGTTGGCAACCGATACTCTTTCCCCTTATCCCCATCCACCACAACAGCCGTCATCACCGCACCCAATCGCCCAGCTTTCCCCTCTAACCGAATATCCTCCATCGTCATAATCGAGGGACAACAAGGACAACTTGCCCCAGATTTGGACATCGTACCCGCGCCAATCTTTTTATCATGTGTCTTCTTCTGTGCCGAATTTCCCCCTACCACAGGCACATCATTTTGGATACCAAACACCACACTATTGTTCGTAGTCAGCACTTTAGTGCTAGTATCACTGTTCGGTTCGGCACTGAAGTGCCTACTACTAACCTGATTGTTCGTAGTCAGCACTTTAGTGCTGGCATCATTGTCTGATGAGTCAGGCACTGAAGTGCCTACTACCAACGGTTCCATCGTCAGCAGCACTCGCTTCTTATCCTTCTTACAAAGCCAGCGAGTTTTTAACAGGGGAATCGTCGCCCGACAGCTTTTACATTTAACCGTTCGCGCCCATAAATACGCCACCGTTGGCTTCCCATCCACCACCGGATAAAACCGTTCTAAATCCCTCTTCGCCTGTTGCAATACCCACCACCCCCAAGCCCGGACGTGCCATGCTAAATCCGCCTCAAGAGTCACCGATGATTCCACATTTGCCACCGCTGCTTCCCAGCCTTTGATCCGATTTTCGTCTTCATCTAATCCCAAACGGGCGAGTTCTTGTTTTAATGCAGCTCCCTTTAACCCCTGTGCCTTAAAAAAAGACGCCATAAACTCTCTATCTTTCAACACAAATGAAGGTAAAGGACGTTTTTGACCCGCTAACTTTTGCGGATACTCCAGAGTACATTTAAGAATAAACCAAGCCACGGGATTAATATCAATCGCCGTCGCCTCACACCCCAATCGCATCGCCTCCAAGGGAATAGCACCACCACCAGCAAAGGGGTCTAAAACCTTCGGCGCACGTCCCCCATACGCCTCCCGAATTTTCTCTTTGAACCAATCTAAATCAGGACTCGATTCTCTCCCCCAATGCAGAATTCCGCCTTTGGTTTCTTCTTTGATTGTTTCTTTCGCCTTGCCCTCGTTTTTGATTTTTTCAACAACTGTGCCGCCCAATCGTTTGAGGATTTCATCCCGTTCTTTCTTATTGCCGGGGTCGGGTAATAGGGTGGCAATTAAAGCGGCACGACAAGCGGCTAAGGGGCGTCTGGCGGGCCAGATATGTAGTGTAGAAATATGTCCGTGTCGAACATTCTTTTCGTGAACGGAATCAATCGAGGTTTGCTTGAGGGGGAATGCGACTTCAATTAGGCGGGGGGAATCAGTCATTTTAAATAGCGATTTTATACGTTGGAGATGAACTAGCCGTTTTCTGTGGGAGGATGCCAACCAGCGATGACCCATTGTTGTCTAACTGTGACTGATACAATATTATTCAATTGTAGAGCAATAACGGTGGCTCGACCGCAGGCAGTACGTCCCAGAATTTGAGTGCCATCCTTGCTCCAGGCAAAATGTCTTGACCATTTCTGTGTTCTGGGATTAAATAGTTTCACTCGTTTACCCGTTACTGGGTCTTCGGCATGGGTTTGAATGCCTTTATAACCATTACATAGACGACAAGCTAACCATAAATTATCTTCCTCATCTGTACCTCCTTTTGCCTTAGGAATAATATGTTCAATCTCCAAAACTCCTAACACATATTTCTGCAAACTCCGACAGTAACC
Source organism: Coleofasciculus sp. C1-SOL-03 (assembly GCF_040220555.1). NCBI lineage: Bacteria > Bacillati > Cyanobacteriota > Cyanophyceae > Coleofasciculales > Coleofasciculaceae > Coleofasciculus > Coleofasciculus sp. C1-SOL-03. The sequence goes on along the minus strand of NZ_JAVJUO010000205.1, from coordinate 8,431 downwards.
GCATTGGTTGCCCGCTTGGGTGCGGATTTTATCTCGCAGTGCTTCCGATATCCAGCCTGTGTTCATGCCTTTAATTTAAAGGTTCTCGCAAGCCGCGCTGAACTGCCTCGCGCAATGCCGTGGCTTTAAGTAATAGCTTTTCTTGATAAACTTGCATCAAAGCCCACAATTGAGAACGTTCAGCATCCGTCAGCGTTCCTGCCTGTTGATTATAGAGCAGTTCGCTTAAGCGTTGGTCTTGTTCAGGTTCCATTTGCAGTTCAGTTAAAGTGATAACCTCCTGATTAGAAAGCGTAGCAACCGATAACCTTTCTCTACTCTCAGTTGATCCAGCCTGGGGTATGAGCGGAGAAAAAGAAAGGGCAATCACTTGCGCCAAAACATCAGCTACATTGCGGTTAGTCAATTGGGCAAAATATTCGGCTTTTTGGTATATGTCATCTGACAAGTTTAGGGTAATTTGAGTGGTCATCGTTGTTCAGGTTGATTGTACGCTGGCTGATAGTATTTTTTCCTAGTATTACTCTTGGGAAGCTTGAAAAATTGCTTGCTCATCAATGACTATACGGGTTTTCGTGTTTACTATTAATTTACCAAAGGGGTCTTGAACGCGCCATAATCTGGGATGAGAACTGGCACAATTAAACACTACATAAAGCCAGTATCGTTCTCGCAAATTACAAGCCGCCACCCACTCATTCTCGGTTAACTCCACAGCGCCAATCTGCGCCCGCCCTTTCACTTCTATAGATAACTGCTGTCCATCGCTATACCGAGACAGCAAATCGAAACCAGGATAATCGGTTAATCCCGCCTCCCGCGCTAATTGGGGCGTGGAAACATCCTGCACCACAGCCCCCTGAGACGCTTCAAACTGCCAAGCTTTGTTCATCGCCATGGCTTCTATCTGCTGATCCTGACGCTTCCTCTGTTCTGGATCAGTCGATGGTATCACCAATGCATGAGCCAAAAACGCTACCTCTGCGGGTACAATCAACTCAGGTTCACGGTGTAATGTTGCGATCGCCTCTTCTCTGATCCTAGCCAACTGTCGCTGGCGGTTCTTGATTTTAGTCATTTCCCCCTTAGCACGAGAGTCACCCGCATTGACCTTATCCCTTAATCGTAACCGCCTCGCCGCTAGTTCCGCTTCCTGATAGTCATACCCCCGCTTGAGAAAACTTTCCCGTTCTGGTACTGTTTCTACCAATGCCTGACGGTGTTCCATAACCAAGGATTGAGCGACAAACTCTAAGGCATGGGCTTTAGCCAGTTGGCAAAGTTCCGGTGCTTTGATAACCAAAGACATTCCCTGTGGTGGTATCCCCTCACCCTCTTTTAACAGCGTCAAATACTCCGGTGGTGCATCCTCAATTTGACCCTCTGTCCCTTGTTTTAAACCAATTAACCGAGAGTCGAGAATTTCCTGACGCCCTAACTGTCGTTGAGTCGAGTCCGCTTTTCTCACTACACAAATCAGGGCAATATGAAACAGATAAGGTTGCTGGGCATTCGCGTCTATAAATACACCCCCTCGCAACGCCGCTTGAGCAAATTTACCGCAAACATACTCCCGAAAGCGGTCAAATACAGGTTCCCCCGGATGGAGAAAAACCGCTTCTCGTGTATTTTTAGGTTTATAAACCGTAAGGCGACGACGTTGTTCAGGAGGATAGGCGTCCAACAGCGGTAATAACCAATCCAACGCCCCCGGCTGAAGCGCTTGGAATGAAAAATAACCGTCCAAATCTCCCTCAATTTCAATATCCACCAGCGACGCCGCTTTTTCAATAAAACGTCGCACATATCCCGGTAACAAGCGGCGCAATTCTTCATGCTGCCGTTGGGCATTCAGTTGGGGTAATTGCGCTCTCACATCCCCCGTTTTGCCGAATAAATTGGCGTCTTGCTGCTGTAATGCCTGAATTTGTTCTGGGGTTAACTGCTGCTCAATCTCTCGTTCTGCCTCCTCAGCCCCCTGATCCGTAATCGCCTGTTCCATATAATTTTTGATAGCAACACTCTCAAAAATGCGACCCACCACATCAAACACTTTATCAGAACCCAAATCTCGGCGAATTCGCTCTAACTTATCCAAAAGTGTCTTCAGTACCCGCCCCTCCCTAGTCTTCCCAGCCACTAAATTAATAATAATGACCGGATCATGGGTCTGACCATAACGGTGAATCCGTCCCATCCGCTGTTCTAATCTCGCCGGATTCCAGGGGATATCGTAGTTAATCATCAGCCAACAAAACTGCAAATTAATCCCCTCACCCGCCGCATCAGTCGCCACCAAATACATCGCACCGCCCTCACTTATCGGTTTACGGAAAACCTCCACCTGTTCATCCCGTTCCTGATAAGACATCCCCCCATGAATCTGGGCAACCTGTCCCGTAAATCCCATCCCTTCAAGCCGCCCCACCAAAAAATCTAGGGTATCCCGATGTTCGGTAAAAATAATAATTTTTTGGTTTTTGTAGTCAGGACTACTGATAAAATCCCGCAATTTAGCAAACTTAGATTCTTCTGCTGTCTCATTGACTTGCATCGCCAAATCCAGCAAGTCTTGAACCACCACTCGTTCCGCTTCCAACTCATCAAGTGAAACAGCCGCGATTCCTGCCAAAGCCTGATTTTGGGCAACTTCACTCTCCTCTTGACCCTCCTCAGTCACCTCTTCATCTGCTGTCTTTTCCGCCAAGGTATCGCGCACCTCCCTATCCAAACGCTGCTGGCGACGGCGCAAGTCTTCAATCGAAATGCGACCCGATTCAATATCAGCAATCAACCCATTCAGCTTTTCTAAACGACGTGCAAACGACTGCATCAGCGCATAAGTAGAACTCGCCAAACGCCTTTGAAACACACTCATTGCCAACTTTGCTGCCGAAGGATTTAATATCCGGGCGCGGTTATAATACGACTCAATATAGTCCGTCGTTTGATCATAAAGTGTCTGTTCACTAATCTCTCCCTGAGTTAACTCATAACTCAAGGTATCAGACACCCGCATCGGATAAATGAGACTGCCATCATAGCGCACCATTTCTTCCTTAACCCGGCGCAAAAAATGACGCTGACGAGCCTGATTCGGATAAGCATTAAAGGCATCAAACGTGGACAGTACCTCCGGTTCCAACAATCGCCACAAACAATAATAGGGGAAATCTTTCCCCTGATGAGGGGTAGCTGTCAGTAGTAATAAGTGATGACAATTCCAAGCCAGCGAAAACCGCTCATCTTCTGTCTCAATTCCCGTCAACGCCTCGGCTAATCGATACCGTTGGGTGCGGCGAATATAAAAATCAGGTTCTCTGTCAGCCGATAGCTTGTGGGCTTCGTCAAAAATGACTAAATCGTAGGGAATAACCTCTGATTCCTTTAAACGCGAGAACATCCGCTCTCCCGCTAACGTATCCACGCTCACAATCAGCAAATCACTATCAGCACCGATAAAAGGGTTATCAGACTTTGCTTCACTACCACTGGCAATGCGAAACGGTAGACTAAAAAGCGACATCATTTCCCGTTCCCAATTGCCCACTAATCCAGCCGGGGGAACAATTAAAACTCGATTAATCAACCGACGGCTCAACATTTCCCGAATATAGAGTCCCGTCATAATCGTTTTACCCGCCCCAGCATCATCAGCTAAGAGAAAACGCAGGCGGGGTTGCTTAAGCAGATACTGATAAACCGCAAGACGCTGGTGTGGTAGTGGTTCAATGAGGGAGGTTTCCGTGGCAAACGCTGGGTTAAAAAGATGTCCATAGGTTAAACGTTCTCCCTCCGCCACAGCCCAAACCATCTTAGGATTGCTCAGAAAATCGATTTGAAGGGGGCTTTCCACGATTCCTACTCCCTCAAAAAGGACTGGACTAAACAATCAAAATCGCGATGCCAAAGGGAGTTGGTTTTTCGACCATCACTCCTGTGCCTCACTATCACCTCAATCGGCTGAAAAACTATTGGTAAAAGCTTAGTTTTGCCATTTTCCCAACAGTTGACCGACTGAAATAACACTCCCAACACCTGAGAAAACTGCACTTGAGTTAGTTGTAAACCGTTCCGGATTTCCCGCACCAGCGATACAATATGGCTCGATTGAGTGGTCATGGTGAGAGAATTTATGCTTTCTCCGTTAAGCCTAACCCACCCTTTTTCATCTTGCACAGGGTATATTTACGGATTTTGCCTCCACGCCGGGTGATCCCCAGAATAACTCTAATGGGTGAGGTTTTTTGATCGCCGTTAAGTGTACCTTACTACTAACCAGCGCCAGTACCCCCCACCCAAAACCATGAAATCCCCAGCACTTGACAAGTTTATTCACTTTTTACGAGAAGAGTTGGCGATCCCATCGTCATCGATTTCCTTAGCTTTACGCCATCAGGAAGAGAGTCCTAATTTATTACCAATGACTTTGTGGCAATATGGACTCATTTCATTGGAGCAATTAGACCGAATCTTTGATTGGTTGGAAACAGCACAGCTTCCTCTGTAAGTCCTCTTTAGATTTTAACCTGTCTTGGTACGGCTATGTTAAGGATTGATTGGTGCGTTACGCTTTGCTAACGCACCCTACAGTTTGGCTGTAAATAGTTATAACTGGGGATTGGGTTTTTTAAAGGGCTTTGGCAATGGCACGTCTGGAGAATGCTGCGCTTGATCAAGCTTATAGCCTTCACCTTGAAGTTGTTGCACGAATTGGGTTGACTCAAAGTCGTCCGGTTGTGTTGACGTTGGCGACTGTTTTTGTGCTTGGCTTTGGCGTCGAAGTTGTTTTAGTTTCGCTTTTCGTCCCATGATTACTCCCTCGATAAGGACTTAACAAACATCTGATGTTCTGTTGTGGCTATGCCTTGTTGGACAATCTCCAATACCTTGGCTAAATCTCCAGCGAGTAAGGCAGATTGTTTTAACCACAAGCCAGGAAAGATTTCACTACAAATAATACCATTTTCATTGGGTTCTAGCTGGATATAGTCACCCTCTTGTAATCTAAACCAATCGAATTGCTGATCGTACACTCGCCACACTAAATACTCTTGTACCTGATTACGGCGGTAAACATTAAGTTTGTCATGTAAATCGATGGAGGCGGTACTGGCGGCAATTTCTACAATCAATTCTGGCGCACCTTCGACATAATCGTCATCGCTGACGCAGGATTGCCCTCCTCTCTCAATTCTTAATAACGCATCGGGTTGCGGTTCGTTATCAGTATCCAGGCGTACCGTTGTATTGTCTGCTAATCCGACTCCAGGAGTTGCTGCCCAGTAATTACCCAACCCTGTCATGATTCGAGCATGGGGTTCTCCATGTTTTCTCAGGCGTAACGGTGATGCCATATAAACGATTCCTTCGATTAATTCCGCTTTTTTCACCTGGGGCATAGCATGGTAGCGGCGCTCAAATTCGATGCGGGTGAGTTTATCGCCGTTTTCCAGGGGAGGAAGAGTTAAGGTTGACGCGATCGCACGTTGATCTATCATGGTTTTGTTCTCCTTAAGTTGAGCCAGATTCAGCCGTCAAAAGTAACGCCACCAATATTGTTCTAGCTGATACCGTTGGCGCAGGTGTTGTAGGGCGGCTGTTGATAGCAACCCTTTGACAATGCCAACGAATTGTCCCCACGCTAGCAACTGGGATTCACTCGTTGCTCGGTTGAATTGGTATCCATAGAAGGTTGTCCAAAATTCTGGGGCAATTCGGGATTTCCAGCGCTTGCGCCAACGCACCCTATCTTGAGGGGTGGGGGGTTTGGCTTCCAGGATGGGTGGAAAATCGGCGTAGCTAACAAATCGGCTCAACCCTTTACCGTGAACATAAACGATATGCTGCCAGCATTCGATGCGATAAATCTCGTCGGGAGAGCGGTTAAACAGCAAGGCGACAGTCTCTACCGTGACGAATCGTGCTAAGGGGTGACGGGTGGAGGATTTGTAATGTAGTTTTGATGCTTCAAAGGTGGGCGTTTTTGTGGTATGTGTTGATAACATAGAAGATACTTCCCATTTAATGGGGCATTAATGCGATCGCTCTTAAGTTTGCGAGACAGAAAGAGCGATCGCTTTTTCAGGTTCTCTCATTAAACGATGCAACTGCATCATTTGTCAAGGATGGGGTTAGTTAGGCTAAAGATTCGAGAACTTGCACAAGAGAAGGGATGGACGTTGAAGGAAGTGTCCGACCGTTCTGGTGTAATTTACAGTACGGTGAGAAGTTATGCCCGTCGTCCTGGAATGTCAATGGTCGATTATACTGCCCTCTATAAGTTAGCTCGCACGTTTGATGTGATGATTGAGGATTTGGTTGAGATTTTAGAGGAGTAGAATCAAGCAAATCGTAATCATTTCTAATATCACTGAATAGCTGACTGAAATCTTGCACTGAACCTTTAATCGTTCTCTACACCTTTATGTTTTCGGGTTTCAGTGGTGTTTGAGATTGTGAGCAAGATGCTCACACTACGACAAGGATTCCACCATGATTGATATGACGGTTTAAATGCCGAACAGTGTCCCTGGCTAAGGGCGCACGTCGGTGCGCCCCTACAGTCTCCTAACATCAATGGCACTGAAATAAGCCGTTTTGGATCGCTGCAACCGTACTTCTAGGCAACGTTATAGAACAGCAAGAACTATTCCATGGGTTAGGCTGACGGTAACAGCAGGATGCTACCTAGTGATAGGCATTTTTTGGGTTGAGGCTGAAGGTTGGTTGGCGGCTGGGTTTTTTTTGGGGACTGTGACTGGGACTGGGATGCTGCCTGGGATTGAGGCTAGGACTGAGGCTGAGCGTGAGACTGAGATAGCTGTGGTTTTTTTTGGGACTATTGCTGGGGCTGTGGTTTTGGCTGTGACTGTGGCTGGGGTTGATGGTATAGAGCCCGCTCTCGTTGGGGCGATGAATGGACCTATTGCTGCACTTATGGCTGGGCGTGTGGCTACGAAGAAGTTAGAAGAATCCTTCAGCAAGTTTCACACCTATCTAATTTTGCTGGGAACATCTTTGTTAGGACTGGGATTAGGATCGCTTCTAGGCGTATTACGGCATTTATGAAGTGAACCGCGCCAGGGTTGAAGTTTATTGTTTAGTTGCAGGTCAGTATCAATTAGTAACTGCAAATGAGCGGGGTCATTATCCCATTCTACCGTTAGGTGTTGAATTAGGAATCTGGCAAGGTCGATATCAAAATACAGAATTGCCGTGGTTACGTTGGTGGGATTCTGAAGGTAATTTATTATTAACAGGTCATGAACAAGCCGAACAGGTTCAATCTCAATTAGACCAAGAACGTCAAAGAGCCGAGCGATTAGCTGCACAATTGCGAGCCGCAGGTATTGAACCCGATTTGTGATCTGGTGTTTCGTGGCATTTCACCCTCATCCCCTAACCCCTTCTCCCATCGAGGGAGAAGGGGAACCGGAGTAATTAATAATAAAAAATTTAGTCAGATAAACTTTGGATATACAGCCCATTGTAAGTTCGTGAGTTACTGTATTTTTATCTAATTAATTAGTGTCATTATGTAGGTAAGCTGTTCGGTATTTAAACCTTAATATCAATGATTGCGAAAGCCGTGTAGTGCGAGCATCTTGCTCGCTACTAATACACAATTTAAATACCTTTTAGCTTATACTTCATTGACCTGCAATCTGCTGTAATATCATGTTATGGCGATTGCCAGTAATTTAATGCTGCAAAAAAAAGGGTTTCAGGTGTTTTTATTAGGGGGCGACCGGATATAATATTACCTTTCTTGCTCCCCTCTCCCCTGAGTGGGAGAGGGGCTGGGGGTGAGGGGTTTCTGGCTTAAACAGCCTAATATTGTATCCCATTATATTCCCGTTGAAGATGGTCAACCGCTACCTTTTGAACAGCTAAAATCAGGTATTGAGTTTGTTCGCCAGGAAAAAGCCAAGAGTAAAACCGTGCTAATTGTTTGTGGTGCTGGAATCAGTCGTTCCAGTTTATTTGCTGTAGCCACCTTAAAAGAAGAAGAAAATCTGAGTTTGCTGGATGCATTTCGGCAAGTTCAGATTAAACACCCACAGGCGAATCCACATCCAAATCTGGTAAGCTATCACGCATTTAAATTGGGTATAGATCGCACCAATCGCCTTGGGTTTAAACCCAAGGAACCAAAAGCGAAAGTCGTCTAAAGACGACTGTAAAATATTATGTCTGCTTGAATGCTTTCATTGTGGTGAAGGCAAGGCAGAGAGTAAAAATCAGATGAAATAAGTAAAGCATAAAAATGGCAAAATAGACGATAATGATAATGGTTTAGATAGTCCTAATACACAATTTCTAGTCCACTTTAGTGGACTTAAGCTGTTAGCCAAGAACTTGAGTTCTTGGCGAATGTGCGGACTGATTTAAAATGGTACAAGATATCACCAGATTTTAGCACTGAGCC
>NZ_JAVJUO010000204.1:0-30634 GCF_040220555.1 Coleofasciculus sp. C1-SOL-03 | reverse complement strand
GGCTCAGTGCTAAAATCTGGTGATATCTTGTACCATTTTAAATCAGTCCGCACATTCGCCAAGAACTCAAGTTCTTGGCTAACAGCTTAAGTCCACTAAAGTGGACTAGAAATTGTGTATTAGGACTATCTAAACCATTATTGTTATCCTCTATTTTGCCATTTTTATACTTTACTTATTTTATCTGATTTTTACCCTCTGCTTTGCCTTACCCACAATATAATTATTCAACCTAAAATGATATTATCCAGTCTTATTTAGACGACTTTCGCTTTGAGTCTTGGGTTTAAACCCAAGGCGATTGGTGCGATCCTATACCCAATTTAAATGCGTGATAGCTTACCAGATTTGGCTTGCAGGATCAGTTTCAAAATGGTTTTGTACGAAATAGTTTCATTGTAATACTCGCATAAGGATTTCCACAGGTTAGGATGTGGATTTGCCTGTGGGTGTTTCATCTGGACTTGCCGAAATGCATCCAGCAAACTCAGATGTTCTTCTTCTTTTAAGGTGGCTACAGCAAATAAACTGGAACGACTGATTCCTGCACCACAGACAATTAGCACAGTTTTACTCTTGGCTTTTTCCTGGCGAACAAACTCAACACCTGCTTTTAGCTGTTCAAAAGGCAGCGGTTGACCATCTTCAACGGGAAGATAACAGGATACAATATTAGGCTGTTGTACATCTTCAGCCAGGTGTAGCATCGCACCAATTTGGTGATGCTGGAGTAAGTCATAATTTAGACTTTCTCTATAGTTGCCAACGTACAACCAAGGTCTAATACAATACATTTTGTTCTGGTCTTGGAATTTAAACGATAGGTCTGTTTTAATCTACATATTGTACAGGCACGACATTGCCCATTGGTATCAACTTAAGGTGAAACCCCTCACCCCCAGCCCCTCTCCCACTCAGGGGAGAGGGGAGCAAGAAAGGTAATATTATATCCGGTTAAACACCCCTAATAAAAACACCTGAAATCCTTGTTTTTGCAGCATTATAATTACGGGTAATCGTCATAAAATGATATTATAGCAGATTGCCATTCAATGAATTACACCTACATAGTGGTACTAATTAATTAGGGGGAAATACTGGAAATTACGAACTTGCAATATATTGTATATCCAAAGTTTATCTGACTAATTTTTTTATTATTAATTACTCCGGTTCCCCTTCTCCCTCGATGGGAGAAGGGGTTAGGGGATGAGGGTGAAATACTTGCCAGCATTAGTTCTCATTTTATTAACATGGATGGGCATTGCCGTAATACACTGGACGAATTATCCGTTCATATAGCGCTTAATTCTGTAATAAAGTACAGTCGATCAAAGTCCCCCTTTTTAAGGGGTATTTTGGGGGATCGACAATGTACCGCATAGCCGAGAAAACTGCTGTATATCCAGAATTTGCCAGGTTTTTTTGCTCCCGGTTCTTGAGTCCGGGATAAAGGAGTATTATCTCGTTCCTGTGAACCATCTCCTGAGACAAATTCTAAAACAATCAGGGGTGGAATTAATTCTTGCCACAATACATAAGACCGCCGTACTTGACCATTTAACGTAGGCGGTACATTGGGGACATAAAACCAGTCCGGTGCTTCGGCTCCTTTTTCGGGTGGGTCAGTTAAACGCCAGTAAATCCCGCAATCTTGACCAATACAATATTGCCCATCTGGATGATATTGTTGCAGTATGGATGTGATGGAATCGGTTAAAAGAATGCTTTGGGGATGCTTCTGAAAGTTGTTCCCAAATGTGCCATCAGATTCTGGTAATTGAGTATGGTCAGGTAGGGTTTTGGGAAAGGTTGGTGGGTTGGCGGTGGAACTCATCGGAACCTGGGGATAACAGCTCTAACTGTATCTTAGTCTTAACGGCTGAGTTTCTCACTAGAATATTGAACCCAAAAGCCATCCTAATCCAAGTCCTAACCAAGATGTTCCCAGCCAAATTAGAAAGGTGTGAAACTTGCTGAAGGATTCTTGTAACTTGTCTCCAGCCACAGCGCCAGCCCCAGCCCCAGCCACAGGCGCAACAATAATAGCAGCCAAAGCAGCCACATCAGCTAGATCCCAAGCCACAGACCCAACAGCCAGACCCCCAGCCACAGCCCCAGCCATAGCCCCAGCCAGACCCCCAGCCACAGCGACAGCCACAGCTATAACCCCAGCCACACCAGCCACAGCCATAGTCCCAGCCCCAACCTTAACTGAGAAAAAGCCTATCACTAGGTAGCATCCTGCTATTACCAGTAGCCCAACCCATAAAATAGTTCTTGCTTTTCGAGTGCTTGCTGTTCTAAAACGTTGCCTAGAAGTCTGATTAGCTGAAGGATGAAAAAACTCTTGCTCGTGAACTGGAGGCGGAGTTAAAACTGTTGGAATTTCCAGCAACTTCAACCAAGCCTGCATCGACTGGGGACGCTTTTTTGGTTCTAATTCCATCCCTTTGAGAATTGCCCGATTCACCTGCTTACTAATCCCATACCCTGGAGAATCAGCCGATTTGTGCGATCGCTAATCTGATCGTTATACTCTTTCGGTGGGACTAACCGCTCTCGGTCTAGCTTACGCTTAATCGCACTCACAGGTTTGTGTCCCGTTAACAGTTCATACAATGTCGCCGCTAAGGAATAAACATCTGTATATTCTCCCGGTTTCTCCGCCAATCGGGAATACAGTTCCATTGGCGCAAACCCGTCTGAGGCTTCCTTTGTCCGCACTGAAGTTACCTCACAGTCAAACTCCAGCGCTAAATCAAAATCAATTAAAACAGCTTCCGCTTTTCCCTCACGAACATGGAGAATAATATTACCCGGTTTCACATCCCGATGAATCAAACCATTCCGATGCACCTCAATCAGCGCTTCACCAATTTGCTTAATATAATTGAGGGCTTCCGCTTCTGGGAGCATTTTCTGGGCGCGGTAGGCTAAACTCACCCCATCCACATAATCCATGACAATGCACCACCGTTCCCCCTGTTTAAAAAGATCTCGGACTTTGACAATATGAGGATGATTACACCCTCTGAGTTTTACCGCTTCCTGACAAAACTTAGTTTCCAGTCGGTTTTGTTCTTGTGGGGTGAGGGAATTGAGGAGTGCATCATTCTAAAGTGCATCTCCTGTCGCCCAAACCATGGTTTGCTATTCTCAAAACTTATGTCAATTTTGACACAGTATGTTAGGAGGAATGGCACTGACTTACGGTTGGTGGGCAATGCCCACCCTACGGTATATCAACGGTTGCAGCGATCCAAAACGGCTTATTTCAGTGCCATTGATGTTAGGAGACTGTAGGGGCGCACCGACGTGCGCCCTTAGCCAGGGACACTGTTCGGCATTTAAACCGTCATGTCAATCATGGTGGAATCCTTGTCGTAGTGTGAGCATCTTGCTCACTACCTAAAACACCACTGAAACCCGAAAACATAAAGGTGTAGAGAACGATTAAAGGTTCAGTGCAAGATTCCAGTGGTATCAGAAATGATGACGCTTTGCTTGGTTCTACTCCTCTAAAATCTCAACCAAATCCTCAACCATCACATCAAACGTGCGAGCCAACTTATGAATAGCTGTATAGTCTATCATCGCCAGCCCTGGTGAGCGGGCATAGTGTCTGACTGTGCTGTAAAACCTTTTAGGATTTGCAGTAGCTGTTGGTTTTAGCGAAGCCTCAATTGCCCTAAGCATCGCCAAAACTGCTTAATCATCGCGATCGCTCTCCCTCAAATGATACAAAACTTAATTTTAGAGCCTGTTAATTGTATCTAATTCCATTGTCGTAGACAATTAGGCGTGGTAAAGTTCAGTGTGGTGTAAAAGTACAGTAAACCGACCAAGTTACCGTAGATTAAATCGGTACAATATAAATCACGGAACTGGAAACAACCACAAGACTGGCAGGAAGACTGGGAGTTTAGGGAAATGGTAAGTGCGATCGCACAGAAAACTCAACTGAATCTAGAGGGGGTGAATCGACAACTCGTCGATGCTGATGCCACCTCCATGGTAAAATGGGCAGCCGAAACCTTTGGCAATGGTTTGGTGATGAGTACCAGCTTCGGCATCCAGTCAGCGCTGATGCTGCACTTAGTCACTCGCATCGTGCCTGACATTCCCGTAATTTGGGTTGATACAGGCTATCTACCGCCAAAAACTTATAGATTTGCTGAACAGTTAACCGAACAATTAAATCTGAATCTACACGTCTATCAGTCGCCCATTAGCCCAGCCCGGATGGAAGCCCTCTATGGCAGACTCTGGACAAAAGATGATCCCGAAGCGCTGAATCAGTACGACTATATGCGTAAAGTCGAACCCATGCAGCGGGCATTACGAGACTTAAAGGCAACAGCATGGTTAGCTGGATTGCGGGCGGAACAGACCCATCACCGTCAGACATTGCGTCCAGTTGATATCCAGTCTGAGATTTACAAGATATTACCCATACTTCACTGGAATAGCCAAGATGTCCATGAGTACATCACGGAACACAATCTGCCCTATCACCCCTTGCGTGAACTGGGCTATGCAACTGTAGGCGATTGGCACTCAAGCCGCCCGGTGACTACGGAAGATCAGCACGAACGCGATACTCGTTTCCGAGGAATTAAACAAGAATGTGGTTTACATCTGCCACAGACTCAAGGTGAAGCCCAGAGTCTCGATTCCAGTTCGTTGTAAGATAAGTAGTCGGACAACATTAAAGTTAACGGTTGAGATTAGGAAAGAACAGGGAACAGTAAGGGTTTGAGGTTTGTTTATAAAACAAGCGTGGGCGTGCTGTTTTCTTTTGTCTAGTGTAACAAGGCAGAGGACAGAAGTCAGAAGGTAGATGGCAGATGGCTGCAAGTTTTATGCTATCTGCTTTTTCACCTAAGTAAGTTGGTGGAAATAAACTCAACCCTATTAAGTATGGCAAATGTCAAATAACGACTTCTACACAAAAGTAAACATGATTGAATGTAAGCGATTAAAAACTAAACATTTTTTAAAAATAAATCGTTGACAAATCTGCAAAAACGTGAATTAACAGCAATCTTGCCAATAAATTGAACCTGTACTATAGTGAGGAGTCCTAGCATTATTATTGCTTGATTTGACTAATTCAATCGGTTGGAGAGCCAAACAGAATGGCAAAGTATTTTTTAATTGAATCAAGGAGTTCCTTTGATTCAACTCAAGTGACTCAAAATTATCAGTTGGCATCAGATTTAGCCAATGCTGGAAATGACACCACCTTGTTCCTGGTGGAAAATGGCGTATTAGCCGCTCGCGCTACAGCAGCAAATGGTGTAGCCACTCTCAACACTGTCAACATATTGGCAGATGATTTTTCCCTGAGAGAACGCGGTATCTCAGAGACAGAACTAGACAATGGTGTGAAAGTGGCTAGCATTGCGGCTGTGGTTGATGCCATGGCAGAAGGACAAAAAACTATTTGGCTGTAACGTAAGATAAGCGAAAAAAATGAGTACCAAAACCTTAACGTTTTCCATTATGGATGGTCCCTTTGAACAAGCAAGGACAACCACAGCGTTCCGGATGATTCATGAGGCGCTTGATCGGGGGTATAATGTGAATGTTTTTGCTTACGAAGGGGCAGTCTCTCTAGCCTTTGCTCATCAAAAACCCCACGCGAATGCGGTTCATGGGAGAAGTGTGGAGGAAGAAGATCATCCCTTAACTAAAGATTGGATTGCCGCACTCCAGGAAAAAGCCAAAGCCAAGGGGTGTCAATTCGATTGGATTAATTGCGGGCTTTGTGTGGATGAGCGAGGTGTAAATGACGCGATTGACGGCTGTCGTCGTGGTAAACCGAGTGATTTATGGAAATGGGCGAGTGAGTCAGATGGAACGTTAATTATTGCGACGAAGTAGGAAGGATTAGAGATATTAAGATGAAAGCGTTACAAATAGTTGAATCCGCTTATCGCTGTACAATTGAGGAACAAGATGATCCGTCGGTTTGGATTTGCCAAGCGATGAAAGGCGCGGGTGCAGAGTTAGATATTCTGCTGAGAGGAAATGCGGTGAATTATGCGGTGAGTGGACAAGATGCATCTGGATTGGTGTTTGGGGATAAGTCACAAACCCAGCCACCTAGACTGGATCAAGATTTGCAGCGGGCGATTGAGAAAGGAATTACGGTTTACGTTGTGACAGATGATGTGAAATCTCGTGGAATTCCTGAGGCGAAAATGATTAACGGTGTGACTCAAATTGCTCGTCAGAATTTGCCAGGATTATTTGGTAATTACGATCAAATTTGGCATTGGTAAAAGTTAGCGCTTATGTAGAGACATTCCAGCGAAACGTCTTTATACATTCGTTAGTAGGGCAGGTTTAGCCCATGTAGGGGGAGGGTTTAGGGACTCTGTAGGGGCGGGTTTAGTCTTACCGATAACTTACCGATAAGAAAAAAACAAAACCTGCCCTGTCTTACCGATAATAAAATAACTAAAACAATAAACTCAATAGCAGCAAAACGACTAAAATAACCCCAATTAAAATAACCGTCCCCACCATCAAATTGCCAATTTCATCCACCGTTCCCCGAATCCCTCTCACCATCCGCCCTAAATTCAAGGGAAACCGAACCAATACCTGCAACGGAAGCGGTAACTGGTGCAATTCAAAACTATACCCAGGAGTACGCCTTGCTTCGACCTCAAACCTACCCTTAACCCAGTTTATATCTCGCCCCTGCTGACGTGCTTCCCAAAGTAAACGACCAGCTAACTGCAATAAAAAAGGATGCGTACCTCCCAACTGTTTTGCTAATTTCTGATCCTGGGGACTCAACGCTGCTTGTCCCTCTTTACCCTGACTGTCCGATAAACGCACTAATTTCCACGCCTCCTCCTCCCGCAATTCCCCCAGCGCCAACACCTGAGTCAAATTAAAAAACGGTGAGGTGAGACGATAGCGATGCTGATAAAATTCCAACTTCCGGGGAGACGCTACCACCACCATCAACGCACCACTATCAACAAGCGATCGCAGGTTATCAAAGAATCCATCATCAAAGTCCCGATAATGATGGATTAGCACTTCAAAGTCATCTAAACAGAGTACCGCTAATACCCCTTGTCGCTTCCAATGTCCCATGGCGCTACTAAATGCCAAACGGTTAAACTGGGGAACTCTCAGCGCCTCCACTAATCCCGGTTGACGCTGCACTTGGGGATGATTCCACAACAGTCGCCCAACCTGATGATAAAATCCCTCATCTCCATGACACTGGGGATTCTGAAGCGAAAGATAAATGCTAATAAACCGATGCGGTTGAGAAACGTAGTCCTGATAGGTTTGACAGAAATGATAAAGCAGCCAGGATTTGCCAATGCGTCTGCGCCCAACCAGATTCAAGCTACCGGGTAAGATACCTGTCATCTGATTGGTCATCTGTTGCAACTCCTCGTGGCGTCCCACAAAAAATCGGGAATCCGCGATCGCTGCACCGACTATAAATGGACACGGTTGCGCTGAACTCATGAATCAGAGGACGATGACTCGACAAGCATACTCAACAGTTATCATTTTCTTCTACCTTGCGACCTTTAACTTTAGGCAGCATGTCACCTTTGTCGGTTGAGTCTGCGAACGTAGGTGAAACCTTCTCGTACTCGCCTAGGAGAACCCGAAGGATAAAGTAACCCAACTCCAAGATTAGCCTGTTATACCGAGTTGCGCTCAAACATAGTAGATAGGAAAAGCAGGGGAAGCAGGGGAAGCAGGGGAAGCAGGGGAAGCAGGGGGAGGGAAAGTTATATCTTTGAATGCAACTTGGTATTATATAGAGCGATCGCTCTACCCAACCTACTTAAGCTCTGCCATCTGCCTTCATAAAAAATTAGGCAATTCATCCCACCCCTAGCAGAAATGAGATGAATTGCCTCTTGACGAGTGCCAAAGCACTGGTCAATTTGTAAGGTTTGGCTCTGTCAGCGGCTTTGAGCCGCAACTACAGCCTTTTCAGCTTCAGCAGGAGCATCAAGTACCCGCAGACTGGGAAACAGAAAATGATTTTCCTCAACATATTGAGCGCCAAATAAACCTTTTTCTGCCCAGAAATAACGGTCTGTCGTATGCTCATTTCGCTTAACTAATAGTAAAGCGGGCGGAATAATCCCGGCTGATTGAATATATTTACGTGCTGCTGTAACCGGTTTATCTTCACCGCTTTCTAGATTATACTGAGGCACATGTTCTAGGATTTTGCGCCCCTCTTGGCGGCGGCGACTCTTACGCTTACGTCTTCTTGCCAACCTCTTTACCTCCTCTTTTTGCTGACAGTTGTAATGTTAGTTACAAAAGCCGTCGTAAGTATATCTGCTTGAGTCTGAAATATCAATATCTTTGTAGGCTTTGATTAGATATGCCGAAAATGCCTCAATGCTAAGTTTGAAAGAGGCTTTGAGCGACGAGACCGTAAAAATCACTACCATAAAAATTAATTTTTCGTTAAAAAAGTTAACAAAAAGCTGCCGGAGGAGTGCGGGGGAGCAGGGGTGCAGGGGGAGATGGGGAAGCTGGGGAAGATGGGGAAGATGGGGAAGATGGGGAAGATGGGGAAGATGGGGAAGATGGGGAAGATGGGGAAGATGGGGAAGATGGGGAAGATGGGGGAGATGGGGAAGATGAGGGAGATGGGGAAGATGGGGGAGCGAGTATGAGTCTCATCCTACACCTTTTGGGTAATAGTCAGTCGGGTCGATTGTTCGACAATATAGAAAGTAGAAAGGGAACCTCTATGGGGTTCTGTCGTAAAAGCCATCTGGTGGTGATCACGCAATTCTCATGTTCATTCCTGCGAGTTCAGAATTTGTCGCCTTGTGTCAATCACAGGTTGGAGTCCTCACTCAAAGTCTAGGTGCGGCGTTGAGTGCGGTATATTTAACAACGGATAAGCTTGACGAAGCAGCGCAACCTAAGCTGATTCCGGTCGTGGTGTATCCAGAGGCGGCAATCTGGGAAGAGGAAAATACTGAGTTAACATTGCCCGATCGCATGAGTCCACTGGATACGATTCCCCGCCTAGCTGAAGCCGTCCCTCGCCTTTTACCTCAACCTGCTGATGATCACCATGATCCCGATTCCACCTCACTCTCACGGGACAATAATCCCTTACCTCAAGGACGGCAAATGGTTTTGCCCCTAATCCACGAAGAAGTGGTCATGGGATTATTAGTCACAAGTCGTGATGATCGACCGTGGAATGAAAACGAACAGACAGCGATTGAACGCATCGCTGGAACGTTGACACTTGCCTATTTAATGGATCGGCGTCGGGCTTGGTTTGAGCAGGAATGGACTCAGCAACGGCGTCTACAGGCACAGCAACGGGATCGGCTTGATGATATTCTGCATCAATTTCGCAATCCCCTAACCGCATTGCGAACCTTTGGCAAACTGCTACTCAATCGACTGCAACCCGATGATAAAAATCATAACGTTGCAGCTAGTATTGTGAGAGAGAGCGATCGCTTGAAGGAATTATTACAAGATTTTGACGAGTGTTTAGATCAGGATACACAGACAAGTGAACCTCTAACCTTACCCGCATCAGCCAGCGCCGCAACTTGTCCCCTCCCTGAAACAGCCGAGAATGGCAAAATTGTTTCTCCGGTTAACTCAGAACCAGACACAGACGCACCAGCCATTCCTTTGCTTCCAGGTAAACCCCTAATTGTCGAATCCTTTACCGTCGCTGACGTATTAGAACCCCTGTTAATTTCCGCCCAAGCGATCGCGGGAGAACGGGATTTGGAATTACACTACTCGATTCCCCAAGATTTACCCCCTGTACGGGCAAATGCTAGAGCATTAGGAGAGGTCTTGAATAATTTAATTGACAATGCCTTAAAATACACACCAGCCGGAGGAGAAATTGATGTGGAAGCGGGTTTAGGTCAACCCAAAGATGAGACTCGGACAATGGTGGGAATTGCGATTACTGACACCGGTCATGGGATTCCACCCCAAGATCTAGAGCATTTATTTGAGCGGCGTTATCGGGGAATACAAGCCAACACAGGGATTCCGGGAAGTGGTTTAGGATTAGCGATCGCCAAAGCACTAATTGAACAAATGCAGGGTCAAATCGAGGTATTTAGTCCGGCGCAGTTACCGTGGACTCAACCGCAGTTAGACTCAGCGATTCGCCGTTCTGGGGAGGAGTCAACCCAGGGAACAACGTTTGTGGTTTGGTTACCAACTAATGAATCATGAATTTGAATTAAGGAATCTTCCAAAGATATAACTACAGGCTACCTGCTGCTTATTTGATCACGGTTTATATCTGTAATTGAGATTGTCCTACTCTTGGAAATTATCCATGGGGATTGTGGGGATTATCGCGGTTGTAGGGGCTGGTTTAGTGCCGTTATCGTTTTTTTCCAAAACGTTATGGATAAAACCTACCCCTACAAAACTGGAGAGAAACTTCTCCTTTGACAATCTAGTGCAGCGCGGCTTCAAATACTAACCAGTTAACAAGCTCCTTAAAAGCAGCTACATTATGTTCCTTATAGCCTTCTGCCCTGGAGCCTTCGGACTTCTGCCTTCTTGTACTAGTTGGCGCTGATGACCAAGTTCTCATCAAGTTTGAGATCCAAATCGGTATCCGGTTCAATCACAATCAGATCCACACTGTTGCGACCGAGGAAGCGTTGGATTAAGCTTAAGGCTACACCAGACCCCGTACCAATCAACAGTTCTTCAGTTGCGATCGCCCGATCACCTGTCACCGCTGAAATCGCTGCGGCTGCGGCTGTACCGAGTGCTGCATTCTTGACCAGATTCCCCACACTGCTACCTTGAGTGACTGTTTCAGTCGTGGTAATCACTTCAGACGTAGCATCAAGAGTCATCTGCTGACCATTCATCACCAGTTTCTCGGCGATAAATTGAGCGCCACCATTGGTAGAACGCAACTCACCGACAACCTCACTACCCGCTGGAATCAATACGGTGCCATCCGAGGTCGTGATATTCGCATCGACGGTTAACGTTAAGGGTAATTGTTCGTCTTCTTCGGCAACCAGAATTTTCTCTCGGATATATTTAACTGGGATAGTCGTACCCTCTGGAATCGTGAAATTTTGAGCGACAGGTGTCGGATCAGCAATGTACTGAGAACTGACAACTTGCGCTTCCCCTTCACTCACCAAAGCTTGGTAAATAAATGCAGCAACTTCAGCACGACTAGCATTCCGCTGAGGATTTAACGATTTAACGTTTGGATAATTCACCACCAAGCGTTCCTCTGTGGCGGCGGCGATTGGTGTCCGCGCCCAACTGGAGATGCGAGAGGCATCATTGTAGTAATTTAAAACACTGGTTGAACTTGCAGAATAATCCAAGCCATTTGCTAATGAAACTAAGACTTGTTCACGCGGAATATTTTGTTCAGGTCTAAAAACATTACCCGGATAACCTGTTAAAAATCCCGTTTTATAAGCATCTTGGATAGCAGAATACGCCCAGTATCTTGAAGGGACATCAACAAAATTCGTTGAACCCCGTTGATCGGCTTTATTAAAGGCTTGATTTGCCTTACGCATCATCGCCGCAAACTGGGCGCGAGTTACGGGAGCATCCGGTCGGAATGTACCATCCGGAAAACCAGCAATAATATCCCGTTGCGCTAATTCGGTAATAAAGTCTTCCGCCCAGTAGGTAGACGAAACATCTGAGAAACTTGTGCTTTGGGCAAGGGTCGGTGCGCCTGTAACGAAGGGAGCGATCGCACCAGCCGTTAATCCAAAGGCTAAAAATGCAGCGGTTCCAGATTGCCAGGGATGAAAGTTAGACATTAAAGGCGTTCTCCAACACGAATCGTTCTGTTAAGTAACTAGACAGTTGAGGCGTCCAGATGTTCCTAAAATTTCCCAACCTATTAATGGGATAAACTTTAGCAAAAAAATGCTCCCATAGTCGCTAGCTTGGGGAACATTTTCAGAGATAATGACGATCAATCCGGACAATTAGTTTCCGATAAATAAAAAAATATCCCCTACCGATTTTTAAGGTAAAGGATAAAAAATGAGCGGTACACAAGTGCAAAGGTGCAGGAAAGAAGAGACATCAACCTGAAGGGGTGACAAACTCGCGTCAAAAGTAGGCAGGGTGTGGGGTATGGGGTGTGGGGTGTGGGGTTTCTCGGTAAGAAACACAAAAGCCCATAAGATGAGATAGGGTAAGGAGCGAGCGCTCTTTCTGGCGAGCCAACGCCATCAACAAGAAGGACTTCAGGGTCAAAATGAATAAACAATAGAGTTTTTGGTGACTTGCTGAGTAAAGTTCAATTTTTCCCTACACCCTACACCCTACACCCTACACCCAGTAGTACCTTCAAGTCCCTTGTCACCCCCTGATCGTGTTCCCTGTTCCCGAACAAAGGACGAATGACGAAGGACATAAGACTAAGATTGCTGGTCAATCCAGCGGTGGTAAAGTTTTTGAATGGCTTTAAGCACGCTATTATGGGTAGACTTGGGAGAAGTCTGGGCGGGATCGAGAAGCTGTAAGCGAGTGAGCAGTTTAGCTTCTTCCGTGTCCACATCGCCATCGCTGTAAATCAAGGCACTAATCGCTTCAATCAAGCCCTGATAATCCTCTTGGCTAGGATGATCACCCAAATACTCTTGCACCCATCTATAACACTCGTCACTGGATACCGATTTGAGTTCGTTCAACAGGGGTCGAATTTCTGGATCTTCAGCCACACCGGATTGCTGGGCGACTCCGCGCAGATATTCCCGTTCCTCGGGCTGAATTCGACCATCAATCCAAGCCGCCCCAATCAGAATCTTTACTAGCTGTTTGACATGAGAGTCTGTAACCATGACGTTTTTTGAAAAACTTCTGCTTTATCTATATCAGAACTGTTCCCAAAAATGTGTTTAGACGTTCTAATCTTTACCAATGAGCAGGCTTGGTTAAGGGAATGAGGGAGATGGGGAAGATGAGTGACGAATGACAAATGACGAATGACGAATGACAAATGACTAATCCCTCCTATTCTTCAATCTCACCATAAAAAAGCCATCCATCTGATGCTGATGGGGTAAGACTTTCAGCCAGCCTTGAGGCGTAGAAAAGGCGGAGAGTGTCGGCGGGGGTGTATCGATACACCAGTGGGGATGACGTTCTAGAAAGGCTTGAATCACAGCTTCATTTTCCTGGGGATGCAAAGTACAGGTGGCGTAAACGAGGACGCCTCCAGGTTTAACCCAGGTGGCTGTCTGAGTTAATAGTTCGCTTTGCAGTACAGAAAGTTCCTGAACTCTGGCTGGAGTACAACGCCAGCGGATATCGGGGCGACGGTGCAGGGTACCTAAGCCAGAACAGGGGGCGTCGAGTAAAACAGCATCGGCTTTTTGGGTAAATTGGGGAAAATCCCGGCTATCCCCTGGGCAGATTTGAATGGATTGTAATTGGAGTCGTTGAGTATTGGCTTTGACTTTTTTCAGGCGAGACGCGGCTTTGTCACATGCCCAGATTGTACCGCGATCGCGCATGAGTTCAGCCAGATGCGTAGTTTTCCCGCCCGGTGCTGCACAGGCGTCAATGATGACATCACTGGGTTGGGGATTGAGTAAATGACTCACCAGTTGGGCGCTACTATCTTGAATCGTCCACCATCCCTCGTTGAATCTAGGAAGTGTTTGTATTGAACCTGTACTTCCTTTGAGACGTAAGGCTTGGGGAAGGTGGGGAAGGCACTGAACTTCAACACCTGCGGCTTGCATTGCTGTCTCCACCGTATCGATAGAAGCGTTCAAGGGATTGATCCGTAGGTCAATAGTTGGCGGTTGGTTGAACCATTGGCAAAGGGCTTCGGTTTCCTGGATTCCTAATTGATTTAACCACAGTTCGATCATCCAGTCGGGAAAGCTATAGAGGATACCCAGGCGCTGAATCGGGTGGGAGGGTAATTGCAAGGGATCGTTTAATTGGGGATTGGTGTTTAGACGGGTATACTGTCGCAGTACCCCATTAACCACCCCAGCTAGTCCTTTTAATTGATTCGCTTTAGCCAATTCCACGCTGGTATTAACGGCGGCTGATGGGGGAATGCGTTGCAGATAGCGCAATTGGTATAAGCCCAGATGCAGAATGAAGCGCAAGTCAGGCGGCTGCTGGTGGGCTTTTTTCTTCCCCAGTTGGTCAATTAAGGCATCCAGGGTGCGAGTGTGTCTGGTTGTACCATAGACTAAATCGGTTAACAGAGCGCGATCAGGACGGTTGAGGGTAGCGTTACGAAGCACTCGATCCAACGCAATATCTGTAAACGCACCGTGGCTGTGAATATCTCGTAGGGCGAGGAATGCAAGTTGGCGAGAGTTTGTCATGGATGATATTATCCGGTTGAATACTCACATTTAGGTGGAGACAAGGCAGAAGGCAGACGGCAGAGGGCTCCAAGGGAAGGAGCAAGGTTGCAAGGAAAAAGGATATTACGGTTATTTCGGCGGACATGATATGACTCAAAAAATAAATGACTAATGACGATCAAAACCGCTAACTTGCATTGTTCCACCGACTTACAAATCTTGACGTGATAACAAAGATACAACAGACTCCTGCTGACGCAAGGCAAACCGATCTGAAACCACCAACGCGGGCAATTCGCCCACAGGTGCATCTGGGCTGAACTGGAGACGATTATAGGATACCCAATTTCCTTTCACGCGCCATCCCACGCGATCGCCAAAGCTACACCAAGCTTGCCAATGGTTTTTCTGGCTATCTATAATACTCTGCCAGATTTGCTTTTGGACAGTTAAGCCGAAGCGATCGCCACTATATTCTCTCCACATCTTATCGATCAGATGTAATTCCTGAACCGGAAATGTCTCAATATCCGCCACCCTCAGCCAGCCGTCTCGTCTTGATACTTTCAGCATCAGTTTAGCCGTTTCTTGATCCGCCGCTTGCCAATGTTGAGCCGCCAGTAGAGTCCGCAATCGTTGATAGTCGTCAGGAGACAGTCCCGATAGTACGGTACTACTGCCCAATATCACCAACCATTCTGCCACTGATTGGGGACGGGCTTCCGGTTGAAGTGCCATCCCTTTGAGGATAGCTTGATTGACGCGATCGCTAATTTTAGGATTAAGCTGTTGAGGGGGTTCTAATTCTAAACGGTATGCTCGCATCGGTGCAGGTAAGGGAATTTCACCCGTCAGCAAGGCATACAACGTGGCGGCTAAAGCATAAACATCAGTATAAGCACCTCGTTTGGATCGCCAATCATACTGTTCAATCGGGGCAAATCCTTCCGATAACGACTGGGTATGGGTTTGGGTAATATTGGGGCTAAATTCACGGGCAATGCCAAAATCGATCAGAACGGCTTCATATCCAGCAATTCCGGGTACAGTTTCCACAGGACGCCGCATAATATTGAGAGGTTTGATATCTCGGTGCAGTAAGCCTTGATTGTGAATCAGCGTCAGCGCCTCGCCAATCTGCTGGATGTAGCCTAAAGCTTCGGATTCGGACAAAACACCGTGATGCCAAACCCGATGGGCTAAGGTTTCCCCTTCAATATATTCCATGACGATACACCACTGTTCATCCTCTTTAATTACTTCATCGACGCGCACGATATGAGGATGGCGGAATTTGGCTAAGCGTAAGGCTTCATTGATGAAATCCTGCTGATATTTAGTGGCGTCGTATTGGCGTTGCAGGTAGTCGTTGAGGGTTTTAATCACCAAGGGATTCCCCTGTTTGTCTTTGACGAGGTAGGTTATGCCAAAGCCACCTTGTCCGAGGATTTTTGCGATCGCGTATTTGCCGCGTTGTAATTGCTGTCCGGGTTGCCACATTATCGTCTACAATTCCAAGACCTTGATTGAGATCTATGTTAGTACATTTGTTCTATTTTGAGAAGAGTTGGTGCGATCGCATATTCGGCGACGACAGTGGCGATCGCAGTAAAAAAAAAGCCACAATGACAGATGTACTCCGGTGACAGTCTAATTATCGTCACGTCATCCCAGGACTCATGAACCACTCCTCACCCTCATCATCTTGTTTAAACTGATGTGCGCCCTTTGTTTACACTCCTGAAGCGTTTGTTGTGGCGATGTGAAGTTTATGGCGAAGACAGCGCAACTACAAGCGCAACTACAAACCCCTAGGTAGCTTCTAACATGCCAGATTCGTTACAGTGTCTCTTAAGACAACCAAACCAATTGAACCCGTAAACTACGATGGTAACAGCAACAACGTCTTCCGTATCCCAAGCACTACCTCCTTTGATTCCTCGTGAAACTTTATTCGGGAATCCCGATCGCACTCGCCCTCAGCTATCCCCCGATGGGAAGTATTTGGCGTATATCGCCCCGGATGAGAAGAATGTGTTGCAAGTCTGGTTGCGAACCGTGGGAGAAGATGATGATCAGCCGCTAACGGCGGATCAAAAACGGGGGATTCGCCTTTATGTCTGGACATACAATCCTAACCAGCTTATTTATCTGCAAGATTCAGACGGCGACGAAAACTTTCACCTCTACTTGGTGAATGTTCAATCTAAGTTAGTGCGCGATTTAACTCCCTTCCAAGGCGTGAAAGCCCAACCCATTGACCTTGATCCAGAATTCCCCGATCAAATCTTGGTGGGAATGAATCTCAACGATCGCCAAAAATTTGATGTGTATCGGGTTAATCTGAATAATGGGGCAGTGGAGTTTGAGACCGATAACCCGGGTAATATCGTCAGTTGGGTGGCTGATGCTCAATTCCAGATTCGGGCGGCGATCGCCGCGACGCCAGATGGCGGTTCCGATCTGTTATTCCGCGAGACTCCCGATAAATCCTTTGAATTATTACGCCACTGGGGACCCGACGATGAAGGATCAGCCGTAACCTTTTCTCAGGATGGCAAAACCCTATATATTAGTGGATCGCACGATGCCAATGCCCAACGGTTAATTGCTTTAGATCTAGCCTCCCGCCAAGAAACGGTAATGGCGGCTGATGAGCAGTATGATATTGGTGGTGTGGTTATCCATCCGACTCAGCGCCGGATTCAGGCGGTGTCCTTTTATAAGGATAAAGTGGAATGGCAAATTCTCGATGACAGTATTGCTGATGATTTTAACGCGATCGCGCAAATCCGAGACGGTGAATTTGCCATCACTAATCGCACGTTAGCGGATGATACCTGGTTGGTTGGCTACGCCACGGATGATGGTCCAGTTTATTACTATGTGTATAACCGTGAGGCTAAAACCCACTCCTTGTTATTTAGCAATCAACCCGAACTAGAAACGTTGCAACTCGCATCAATGCAACCCATTTCCTACCAAGCGCGGGATGGTTTAACGATTCACGGCTATCTCACCACGCCTGTTGGAATTGAGGCAAAAAATTTACCCACGGTGCTTTTGGTTCACGGTGGACCATGGGCGCGAGATACGTGGGGATATAGTCCAACAGTACAATGGTTGGCTAACCGAGGTTATGCAGTGCTGCAAGTCAATTTCCGAGGGTCTACAGGTTATGGGAAAGCGTTCTTAAATGCCGGGAATCGTGAATGGGCGGCAAAGATGCATGATGATTTAATTGATGCCGTCAATTGGATTGTAGACCAAGGGATTGCGGATCGGAATAAGGTAGCCATTATGGGCGGATCGTATGGTGGATATGCCACATTAGTCGGATTAGCGTTTACCCCAGAAGTATTTGCGGCGGGTGTGGATATTGTTGGTCCGAGTAACTTGGTTACTTTAATGCAAAGTATTCCTCCCTACTGGGCACCCATGAAAGCCGTATTTGCCCATCGATTGGGCGATTTGGACACAGAGGAGGAGTTTCTCAAAGCGCGATCGCCTTTGTTTTTTATTGACCGGATTCAGAAACCGTTACTGATTGGTCAAGGGGCGAATGATCCACGGGTAAAACAAGCCGAAAGTGAACAAATTGTTGAAGCGATGCGAAAGGCAAATAAACCTGTTGAATACGCCCTTTACACCGACGAAGGACATGGATTTGCTCGTCCAGAGAATCGGCTTCACTTTTTCGCGATCGCCGAAGAGTTTCTCAGTAAGTATTTAGAGGGACGGTTTGAACCGATTGGTGAAATTCAGGGTCATTCGGGCGTTGTTAATTAAATCCAACGGTAGGGGCGCAAGGCTTGCGCCCTTTTCAGTAAAATTGGTTACAGAATTATGTTGTTTTAACGCAGAGGGGCGCAGAGGTTTACGCAGAGGGCGCAGAGGAAATTAGCGGATTTGAATGAATATTTTATAGAATTGGATAAATAACCGGAAACGATATCAGTAGTAAAGTTACCCATTAAATACGCCATTTTATGACAGATGTGCCATGGCATGTCTCTACAAAATCAGATGCAGGATTCTCGTAATTACTATAAAATTCTGGAGGTTTCTCCCGGTGCAACCCAACAGGAGATTAAAAAAGCCTATCGCCGTCTCGTGCGTCAATACCATCCAGATTTACATCCGAATCATCCAGACGCCACAGAGCGATTTAGAGCAATTTGTGAGGCGTATCAGGTGCTTTCGGATGGGGTAAAGCGGCGTCAGTATGACCAAGAGGTTCAACCGCAACCCAATCCACCGAAAACCGAGTCAACGACGGCTCAAGATTTCTATGTGCGTGCCGTTAGTAAGGCGCTGGCTAAAAATTATCAGGGGGCGGTTAAGGATTGTAATCAAGCGATTTCCCGAAATCCTAACTTTGTGGAAGCCTACGTGGAACGGGGTGCAGCATATTATAACCTAGGAAATGCTCGGGGAACGTTGCAAGATTGTAATCAAGCATTGAGGATTAATTCTCAGTTTGCCCCAGCTTATTATTACCAAGGGAGAGCGCGGTATCGACTAGGGTATACTCAAGCGGCGATTGATGCCTATACTCAAGCGATAGGCTATGATCCACAGCATGCAAAAGCGTATTATCAGCGAGGTTTAGCCCATAAAGATTTGCAAGAACATGAAGGCGCGATCGCGGATTTGCAGCAAGCGGCACAATTGTTACGTGAACAAGGGGATAAAACGGGGTATCAGTTAGTTCAAGAAATGTTGCGAACCCTGCAACAGAAACCGGGAAAACGGGGAGGTTTCAAGACAGGAAATCCGCTCCGTTATCTTAAGGGGCTATTGGGAGATACACTGTTTACTATCAAGTCCTTTTTACTCAATCCCATGGGGGGACTTTTACCCAGTTTTGCCCGTCTTGAAGCTCAACGCGCTATGGTAGTTGGATTCCTATTGGCGGTGATTTTTGATGCTTGTTTCGTCTGGGGTATTTATACCGGGTGGCGGGATATGGTTTCGGTTTCCCTGGTTCCGTTAATTGGCGTGGGGATGATCCCGTTTATCATCCTAGCGGCGATGAGTGCGATCGCCCGATTAATTCGGCGTCATCCTGGTAGTGTGGCGGGGGATAGTTTCCTGGCTGGGGCGACAGTGATGCCATTAACTATTTTAGCGATCGCTAATGGGATTTCGTCCAATTTGCCAAGTCAACTCATGGTGATGATCTCTGTATTCACTAGCTGCTACACGGTGCTGACGCTGTATAGTGGTTGCACACAGATCGCGAATTTCTCGGAGAAGACAGCCGCGTTATTGGTTCCGCTGATGATTCTAGTCAGTGGCTGGATTTCCTATTGGGCGTTTATGGCGATGCTGGGAATGGCATCTTTTTGAGGATGAAATCAAGAAACTGTCCCCAGCCGACATTTCATCAAGTTTGGGTAAACTTACAAACAATAGGAAATCCTGGAAACGATTCTGGACATTATAGCCAAACTCAGTCAAACCGGGCATTTGGTGCATAATTTCCAGTAATACTTTCATTATAGTTTAGTTGAGGTTATATGAAAAACTGATGAAGTTAAGTTAATCCGCTTGCTGGGCAAAACGTGATCACTCTACGCTAGAAAACAGTACAGTTATCAGTATGGTTAAGAGGCTATGAAAAAAACCTTATTGGCAAGTTTAAGTTTAGTCTTAGGTTTAATCTTCGTTCCTGAGAATGCACAAGCCATCACCTTGTATGCGGAAGATTTCTCTGGTGAAAACGGTAAAGGAGCAACAGGCGGAGCAGCTACAGACGTAGTTGGCGTAGATTGGTCGATTGAGTTGAATGATGCGGCTCTTTTTGACTCCAACGATTACTTCAAAGTCGAGGCTGAAGCATTCACGGCTCGTGATACAAACGCGGGTTGTCCGAATGTTAGATGTACCTCTGGGGGCAATCCCAATCCTTTATTTCCAGCATGGCTGAGTCCAAAAATCGACATTTCTGGATTTAGTAACCTGGCATTATCGTTGGATGCTTTCGCCAGTGATGTCAGTTTTGAACACGAGGAAAACAGTCCGATTGGTCACAAAGATTACTTTATTGTCTCCTATTTACTGGATGATGTTGAGTTTTTAGCGGCTGACTTAATTACCCAGTCTGGACGTTTCACGGATCAAACGGTGAATGAATTGATCGGTAATGGGAGTACATTACAAGTGAAAGTGCAGCTTAATACGACGGCATCCACAGAACGGCTGTCATTTGATAATATTTTGGTCACAGGAGATCAAATCAATCCCCCTCAGTCTGTCCCTGAACCTGCCTCTATCATTGGCTTAATCGCACTTGCAGGTGTCGGTATGGCTTCCCGCAAACGCCAATCTGCTCACAAGTAATATCATGTCCGTCCAAACAGTCATTATTCCCTTGTACCTTGCAACCTTCCTCCTTCCCTTGGAGCCCTTCTGCCTTCTGCCTTCTGCCTTCTTTCTGCCTTGTCTCAACCGATAGTGTAAGTATTCCACCGGACATGATATAACCCCCTTTTTGCCCCAGTGACTAAGATAAAAAAATAGCCAGCGAGACGCTCGCACTACATACAACAACCGTTTCCTGTTCCCAAATCTCAACCGTCAACTTTAATTAAACATTCCCTAGAAAAATGGCAAACTCTCCTGAGGACAGCGTTTTGAGCCAGTAAAACAACCACAGAAATCAAAATGACGGGAACATAATCCCTGTCCCTAGGGATCTAAGGTGTTCAGTGTTCAGGGATAACTTCCCGACAATTGATGGAGTGGTGTAGAAACGTAGTATGCTACGTCTGTGCCTTCTGATCAGAGAGCTGACTTATCGCGCCGCCATGACCCGCATCATGTTATCTTGCTCAATTAGCGATCGCGCTTTGCTCATGCTCCCAAAACGATGCCCAGATTGAAAGACTTGCAGACGATGAAACCAATGAATCCTTGGCAGAAGCAATCCCTAGCCATGCTCACCGTCGGTGTGATGGCGATGGGTAATGTCATGACTCCCAGCATCGCCAGGGCGACAACGGCGGCTAATTTAACCAAAAGCGCCGACTCGATTGAAATTTTTGTTCCGCCTCCAGAACGCCGAACAAGTGGCGTTTGTCCCAATTTTTTGGGGCTGTATATCGACTCAATCATTAATCGTCCCAATTTAGCGGGGGGTAAATGGGGGATTGTGGTGGAATCGGTATCGAATCCGGCGATTTCCTACAGCCACAACGCCAATCAATTCCTCATCCCAGCATCTAATAACAAACTCTTTACCACCGCCGCCGCTTTACAACGGCTGGATTCGCGAGCCTTAATTCAATCGAAGTCGTTAGATGAATGGGTGACAGTCACCAACCAAAGAAGCAGTAACAGCTATGCGGATAGCCTACTGCGTTACATTGGTGGACCCTCGGCTGTGAAGCAGACGTTAGCATCCTTAGGCGTTGACCCCAATGGTTTTCGACAGGTTGATGGGTCAGGTTTATCCCGGCAGAATGTAGCCACACCGCAAGCATTAATCTCGACATTAAAAGCGATGATGTATGCCAAAGGGAATGATTTATTTTATCGTTCCTTACCCGTTGCAGGCGTGAATGGAACCCTGAGAAATCGCTTGCGATTACCTGAAACTCAAGGCAGAATTCGGGCAAAAACGGGGACATTACGAGGAGTAAGAAGTCTGTCTGGGTATTTAGATCATCCTTATTATGGGAAAATTTTGTTTAGCATTATGGTGAATCAACCATCTCAATCGGGACAGGTATTAGTGGGGGCGATTGATGAAATTGCCTTGCGCTTGGCTCAGTTAACACCTTGTCAGTAA
The DNA here is from genome assembly GCF_040220555.1 of Coleofasciculus sp. C1-SOL-03. Classification (NCBI taxonomy): domain Bacteria; kingdom Bacillati; phylum Cyanobacteriota; class Cyanophyceae; order Coleofasciculales; family Coleofasciculaceae; genus Coleofasciculus; species Coleofasciculus sp. C1-SOL-03. The sequence goes on along the minus strand of NZ_JAVJUO010000204.1, from coordinate 8,488 downwards.
TCTTTGCTGTCAGTAGTCGGACGAAAATTAAAGTTAACGGTTGAGTTTAGCAAACAGAGAACGCAGAGGTTAACGCTTTAGGGGACAGAGGTTTGAGCAGGGTGTGATAGTTTGTGCCAACAGCTTGTAGGGGCGCAAGGCTTGCGCCCAGAAAATCTAAGCAAATCGACGACATGAGACTCCCCTCTCCCAAGCTTGGGAGAGGGGTTGGGGGTGAGGGCTGGTATGGGATAAGCGCTACACTGCTACCCTAATATTTGTGCCTCGGTTCCAATCATTATTAATCTAACCTTCCCCATCAACAGCGAATCACTGAAAAAGTTAGTTAGGCTAGAAACAGCACAATCTTTCATCCATTAATTTTATGGCAAGGGAACCGGGAATTAAAGTCGAACAGCCTGTTTCAGTCTGGAAAAAAGCGATAAAAGCCAATCCCAAGGGTTTATTCGCCTCATTGGGTAAAGCCGCCATTAACGGCGCGTTTCTGAAATGGGATGACTTCGCCGAGAGTGGCGTTGAAGTTCTCGAAAACCTGGGATTAGAAGCAAAACCCGGAGAAATTTCCGGATTGCTGATTGTGCGTTCCCTGATGCAAGCGATGCAAGACTTGTTAGACGAAAATAGGGGACTCCTAAATCAGAAACCCGATAATCTGACGCAATTGTACAACCACCTCAATGCATCATTAACCAGTAACGAGTTAATCCTTGACCCCGACTTTTTCCAGCGTCCCCAAAACTTGCCAATTGTGCAAGAAGCGAAGACAGGGTTTGCTCACTGGTTAGAGGCGTATGTGGAGAAAAAGGTTGAAGCTGAAATGATCAGTAGTCGCCTCCCCGCTTACTTTGTTTTTGCCTTAAATGACCAATGGGTTGAGCGTTCCCAAGATTATATTGCCTTAAAAGAAGTTCTGGATACACCCTTTACTCAAGCCACAAGACGAGAACAAGGATGGCTACGGTATCGCGCACGGCTGCAAAAGCGGGTAGATGAACCGATATTTTGGGAAGCGTTTAGTCTCAAACAAGTTTATGTGCCATTACGCGCCTATTATGAGCGAGAGATGGCGGGACAATCGGAGCGAAAATTAGAACGAGGGATTATAGAAAGTAAAGACTATGAGCGAGTTATCGTAGATCTCAATAGTGAACTAGAAACCTGGTTACAGAATGCTGAAGCGGATGATGCGATTCGCTTAATCAGTGGAGGACCCGGAAGTGGTAAGTCATCCTTTGCTAAAATGTTTGCCGCACAACAAGCGGAAAAGGGAGAAATTCCAGTTCTGTTTATTCCCCTGCACTTATTTAAATTATCGGATGATTTGGTAAAAGCGGTAGGGGAGTTTGTCCAGATTGAAGAATTCTTGTCTGACAATCCCTTGGACAGAGAAAATGGGGAATCGCGATTACTGATTATCTTTGATGGCTTAGATGAGCTATCGATGCAGGGTAAAATTGCCGAACAAACGGCTAAAGAGTTTGTCGAAGAAGTCCGGCGCGAAGTTGACCGATTTAATCATCAGCATCTTCGCTTACAGGTTGTGATTACAGGACGAGAAGTTGTGGTACAGGCGAACCGCAGCAAGTTTCGCCAACCACGTCAACTGCTGTATATTCTGCCCTATTTTGTGCCGAAAAAAGAAAGAGATCGCCAAAAATATATTGATGATCAAAATTTGCTTGAGGTGGATCAACGCCAGCTTTGGTGGCAATCTTATGGTCAGGCAAAAGGCAAGCATTATGATGGTTTACCTCAAGAATTAGACAAGGATGATTTGGTTGAGATTACAGCGCAACCATTATTAAATTATTTGGTTGCATTAAGCTTTGAACGGGATAAGTTGCGATTCTCGAAAGATACGAATCTGAATGAAATCTATGCTGATTTGCTGGATGCTGTTTACGAGCGAGGGTATGAAGGCAAGAATAGACAACATCGTGCAATTGAAGAGATAGCAAAAGAAGAGTTTATCGGTATTTTAGAGGAAATTGCTCTCGCTTGCTGGCATGGAGATGGTAGGACAACCAGTGTAAAAGAAATTGAGGCTCATTGCGATAACAGTGGACTCAGGCAAATTTTAGATCGCTTTCAAGCCACCTTACAAGAAGATTCCAGAGCCAGTATCACTCGTTTGCTGACTGCTTTTTACTTTCGGGAAAGTGGAGAGAGCCGGAATAGCGAGAAAACCTTTGAGTTTACCCATAAAAGCTTTGGGGAATATCTGACAGCAAAACGCATTGTTGAAGGAGTTCGACTAATCCATGAAGACTTAGAAGAACGTAAGCGGAATTTTCGCAAAGGTTGTGATGAACGAGATGCTTTAGTCAGGTGGGCGACTCTCTGCGGTTTATCAGCGATGGATAAATACCTGTTTAAATTGGTCTGTGATGAAATGCGTTTACAGGATTTATCAGAGGTTCGCGATTGGCAAAAAACATTATGTCGCTTGATTGAGTTTATGCTGCGTCATGGAATGCCAATGGAGGGTTTGAATCCTAGACCGAATTTTCAGGAAGAAATGCGACAGGCGCGAAATGCAGAGGAAGCGTTATTGGCTGTCTTAAATGCTTGCGCGAGAGTGACGGGGCAAATATCAGATATTAATTGGCATTCTCTTCAAGCTTTTGGTATCTGGATTTCTCGACTACAGGGACAAGAATTAAATTCACTATTTTGTCTAAATTACTTAAGTTTTTTAGACTTGCAATGCTGTTCCTTTGGCTGCCAATGTTTACTTGGAGCAAATCTTTATAGAGCAAATCTTTATGGAGCAAATCTTTATGGAGCAAATCTTCAAGGAGCAAATCTTCAAGTGGCAAATTTTCAAGGGGCAAATCTTCAAGGGGCGAAGCTTCAAGGGGCAAATCTTCAAGAGGTAATTCTTTATGGAGCAAATCTTCAAGGGGTAAATCTTGAAGGAGCAAATCTTCAAGGGGCAAATCTTCAATGGGCAGATCTGCACGGGATGCATCTTGAAGGAGCAAATCTTCAATGGGCAGATCTGGGAGAAGTGAATCTGCGATGGGCGAAGCTTCGAGGCGCAAATCTTGAAGGGGCGTATCTTTATAGAGCAGATCTTCAATGGGCAAATCTTGAAGGAGCGAATTTGAAAGACGCAAATCTTCAATGGGCAAATCTTGAACAAGCCAATCTTCAAGGGGCGAATCTTGAACAAGCCAAGCTTCAAGGAACAATTCTTGAGGGTAAGGATATAAAAAGCTTCACTTTAAATAACAATGAAGACAGCGATAAATTTTAGCCCTGAACGATTCCCAAATCTGATACTATAACCCCTCCACCCAACTAATACATTTGCTCAATAACACCTTGTAAAAGGGCGAGTTTACTAACATCCGGGTAAAAAAAGACGATAACCATAAAACCCACCCCTACATTGATATCAGAAACTTCCCTCACCGCCAACCCCTCTGCGAACCTCTGCGCTTTCCCTCTGCGTTCCTCTGCGTTAAAAAAGCCCACCCTCCCACCTCTCAACCCTAAACCCGAAATCACCCCTGATCACCACAATTCCACCTTAGCCAAAACAACCCCAGAAACAAAGCGTGATCGCCAGCAAATTGTATAATCAATCTAAACAGCACTAACCTAGCTGTTGACTCAATAAAACCTTGGCAAAGGGCGGGTTTACTAACATCCGGGTGAAAACAAACGATAACAGTAAAACCCGCCCCTACATTGACATCAGAAACTTCCCTCACCGCCAACCCCTCTGCGAACCTCTGCGCTTTACCTCTGCGTTCCTCTGCGTTAAAAAAACTCCCACCTCTCAACCCTAAACCCCAATAATCTTCAGCCAAAACAACCCTAAAAACAAAGCGCGATCGCCAGCCAATTGTATAATCAATCTAAATAGCACTAACCTAGCTTTATCATAATAGTTTGGGCTAAAGATTTAATCGCATTAACTTTGTAGGGGCGCAAGGCTTGCGCCCATAAAACCCCTATCATCTATTGCTAACTATTCAATCGACGAAAATCTGTCGCCGTAACAGACTCATCATTTCTCCCGAAGTACCATAAGGAATCGGTGGACTCCACTCTCGCACCTCTGCAAACCGTAAGCGATGCAGCGTTTTAATGATACTGTTAATTCCTTTACGGGAACCGATAACCATCACCTTGATAAATTCTTTTCCTGACACCGGATCAGTAGAAGCCTGAACAGAAACCTCAGTAGAAGGCAATTGACTGTCATTCGGTAAAAAGTATGCTTGCATTTGAGTTCACCTCTTTTATGTTCCAATTAGTCACATTTTTACAATAACACAAGTTGTGACTAATTGGAACATTTACAGGATCATCACTCTCTGACACAATCAAAAGCATGGGAAGAGCAGGTAAAGCCCTCAAACAGACACTATCAATCTTTGGCATCAGCCAAAATCAGTTAGCGGCGGCGATGGGAGTTGGACACGCCAACGTTAGCCGTTGGGTTAATGAAGTCAGAGATCCCGGTGGTGAAACCATCCTAGAAATTCGCACAGCACTAGGACAAATTAATCCCGATGCGGCTGAAGAATTTATCCAGCTATATCTGACGATGCCGAAAAACGAGTGAATGGTTATAATTCCACTTGAAATAGGGTGACGCCTTTGGACAGAAAAATCAGTGCGATCACGCGAACTTCTCACCCCAATATTTACGCCAACTTAGACGCCAGCCAATAAACTTATCATCTTCAAGCTAAAGTAAGGATCGAACTGACTGGATAAATCTGTGAACCCGTTTTAACGGGTTTAAGCTTTAAGCCAGAACTTGAGTTCTAGGCTTATATCTCTCTCCCACTATGAAACTATTTCCCCTTCCCCGAAATAACCGCCTAATTATCACCACCCTAATTAGCCTCTGTCTAATCCTACTTAGCTGGCTCAATTCTCCCCTCCATTCCACACCAACCAATCCCCAAACCGAACTCTTTAACCAAGTCTGGCAAACCGTCAACGATAACTTTTACGATCCCAACTTTAACGGCGTCAACTGGCAAATCATCAAAGACGACTATGAACCCAAAATCCGCCAAACCAAATCCAGGGAAGCCGCCGCAACCCTAATCAATCAAATGCTGTCTGAACTCAACACCTCTCACACCCATCTCTACATCCCCAACCAACCCGCTTATTACCAAGTCTTAGGAATCTTTGCACCCAGAAACCGCGACTTACGCCAACAACTCAAACCCTTCTTTCCCAATGGCAAACTAGAATATACTGGCATTGGTATCGTCACCAAAACCATCGACAACCAAACCTTTATCAGCGCCATTCTCGAAGGAAGTCCCGCCGCTGAAGCCGGATTAAAAGTAGGCGATCGCATCCTGAGTGTGGATAATCGCCCCTTCCAACCCATTGAATCCTTTGCCGATCAAGCTGGTACTCCTGTCAACATCGTAATTCAGCGATCGCCAAATCCCAATAGTCAACAAGAAATCACCGTCACCCCTAAATTGCTGGATACAACCACCATGTATCTCGACGCCATGGACGCCAGCACTGAGATAATTGAACAACAAGGTAAAAAAATCGGGTATATTCATATCTGGTCTTATGCCAGTGATGACTATCAAGAACAGCTTGAAGAAGAACTTATCTATGGTCGTCTCAAACAAGCAGACACTCTAGTCGTAGACTTAAGAGATGGATGGGGAGGTTCACCACTCACCGCCCTGAACATCTACACCGCTCCAAACTTAAGCTTAACCACGATTTTCCGGGATGGTACAAAATATACTCACTATGCAGGCTGGAATAAACCCGTCGTCATGATTATAAACGGCGGAAGCCGCAGTGCTAAAGAAATTCTCGCTTATGGTTTTCAGCAATTCGATATCGGACCCGTTGTCGGTACGCCAACCCCAGGCGCTGTGGTAGCGGGGCGTCCATTTCTCATGTCCGATGGTAGCTTGCTTTACGTCGCCGTCGCTGATGTCTACGTGAATGGAGACGAACGACTGGAAGGGAAAGGCGTAACACCGGATATCCTGGTTCCCTTCTCCCCAGAATACGCCCAAGGCGCTGATCCGCAAAAAGAACGGGCGCTAGAGGTGGCGTTGGCAGCCGTTCAAGAGTGAAATTATGTTATTTTTATACACATTTTATACCGACTGACATCTATCTTTGGGTATACTTGGCGAAACAGAAACATTCTGGTGGAGACTCCAGACCCGTAAATCTTAGGCAGAAAACGCAAAAGCCCAGCATGAACTCTTTGGAATTCGACCGAGAAACTGACCGGATGGCGAGAGCAATCATGACTCGCAACAGCCAAATTGGGTCAGCCCTGATTGCCAATTTAACCACCAAACTGACTCTTGAATATATTGCAGCGGTGTTGGTAGTCAGTATTGAACGTGTGATGTGGTTTGAGCCAGACTCCGTTATTTGGGCGGTTGAGAATCTTATTCCTGCTGATATAATGCAGGAAATTCACAGAATTACATCATTTACCCTCTATAAACAGTTGGTGCAGAAAGGATACGTGCCAGGAACAGACTTGAGTGTTGATGTTAGCGGTACTGTGCTGCTAAATGATTCGCTCAAAAAAGCGGCTTAAAGAGGTGGGGTGGGTAAGCTGTCATGCATTTAAATTGGGTATTAGTAGCGAGCAAGATGCTCACACTACAAGGCTTTCGCAATTATTGACATTAAGGTTTAAATGCCGAACAGCTTAATACCCACCCAAAAATCTAGGAGATAGACTATGCCAGCGCCATCTAAAATTTCTAGAGAGACGATCAAAATTCAAGGGGGGTTAGGTCCAATTCAAGCGACTTCATCACCGCTGACGTTAGAAATTTCACCGCTGACGATTTTTCTTGGCTCTCAAGGAACTGGAAAATCTCTTATTAGTCAGCTATTATACTTTTTTCATGATGCTGAATATTTACTCTCTAACTACTTCAAACAAGAAGGAATTGATGCAACGGTAAGAAAAGTTGTTGAAGGGATTCGTTACGGTGAATTAACCAACAGGGCTTTAGGCTCATTTTTGACGACTGATTCAGTCTATGTTACCTACAAAACAAACTATCAAGAAGTAGCCAACGAATCCGAAATTGTTTTTTATCGATCAAATCGAAAGATTAATCCTCGGGGTTTATTTAGAAAACAGATTGATCAGGAACAAGCGTTATTTGGTTGGCAAAAATCCAAACGACCTCTCTTTATTCATATTGAAGAGCCAGAAACCCATTTGCATCCGGCTGCACAAGTTGCCATTGTTAAAACACTAGCCTATTTAGCTAATCATGGCTTTCGTTTAGTGATTACTACCCATTCTTTAGTCGTTCTGTACCTGCTTAATAATCTGACATTGGCTTATCAAAAACTCCCCAATAAGACTATTGATAATATGCCGAGTCCTCAAGAAAGACTGGAACCCCAAAGCTTATCCGCTTATTTATTTGCAGAGGGGACAGTCCAGAGTATTTTAGACGAAACAGGTCAAATTGATGAAGGATTACTCGGACGTGTTATTGGCAATCTAGAAGTTGAGTTCAATCGCTTACAGTCTTATGGAATTTTGTGGGAGTAATTTTAGATGTCATTGCCTTGCACTGGTAATGAACTGCCAGATATAGCCAGTGTTGACTGTACTGATACTGCCCCTCAGATTGATCAGTGCTGTAAACTGATGCAAATTGGAGAGGATGTTCTTCTGTATGACCAACCGAATCAAGCGTACTATTGGGTATTACTCAATGCTGATGAAATACAGTTAATTGTATGTAACCTGGAAAAATACGCCGATAAAGCGGAAAAAATCGGCAATTGGATGGGCAGACGTTGTGACTATTTAGTCATGGGTTGGTACGATGGTGATTGTTATCGCCCCCGCCGGGATACGTTCCATTGCGAGGAATAAGCGAACTCGGATTATTCGTAACGACAGCTACACGGCTATCATTACAATGATGCCTTCTGAACGAATCAAGGCATGTAAAATTACTTGGAGTGAACTATTGAGCCAAATTACTGTTGCAAGTGGTCGTAAAAGGTTTCAACGCCATTAGTTATGTTTGGTAGGCTGTCCCATACTCCAATTTCGTGTATTTAAATCTTATGAGTTTGGAGTGGGTATTATAGAATTACGGGCATACGTTAGGACATTACTCTGTTGCCTATTGCCTATTCCCTATTCCCTATTGCCTTTTCACCTAATTTTATTGTCCTAACCTCAATGCGTAGTGCTATACCTACTGGCGTGGCACACCTTAGCAAGATCAATTAGAATGGGAGACCCGAAACCGTAGGGGCGCATGGCGTGCGCCCGATTCAATGGTCAAATCTAATCCACAATTTTAGCTGTGTCAGTCCAGTAGTGTCGTGGCACACCTTATTTGGTGGATTAGAATTGTAGGGGCGCATGGCGTGCGCCCGATTCAATGGTCAAATCTAATCCACAATTTTAGCCACGCCAGTAGGTTGGGTTGGCGCATGTTACTAGGGCAGCATGTAGGGCTAAAGTTCC
>NZ_JAVJUO010000203.1:0-20927 GCF_040220555.1 Coleofasciculus sp. C1-SOL-03 | reverse complement strand
AGGAGGGCGGGTTTTGTTGTTCCGTTATTGGTGAGGAGGGCGGGTTTTGTTGTTCCGTTATTGGTGAGGAGGGCGGGTTTTGTTGTTCCGTTATTTCAGTAATAGCTGACGTTAGTTCCTAAACCCGCCCCTACAGTCCCTAAACCCGCCCCTACAGTCCCTAAACCTGCCCCTACAATTAACTTAAATTAACTCGAATAATTTTAGGTAAACGAACAATTTCTGACGCCCCCTCCTCACTGAGTTGATTTGCCGTTAATGACTTGACTAAATCAGAAATGCCTTCTGCTCCGTTTTGTTGCAGGGTTTGCAAAAGTTGATAACTGTGGCTAATTAACTCGGTTACCTGAATGTCCTCATAAATAGGTTGGTAGTCATCTAAGCGTCTAATCCCCTCTCCCAGCAAGATGACAGCCCCACGCCAGTTAAGATTATTGAGATGGTAGCAAGCGACCGAAATTTGTAAAATGCCTTGATAAAACTGCTTGTTGGGTTCAACAGCCTCCATCCACAATGCCTCTAAGGTGTCGTGACAGGCATAAAATTCCTGTTGATTAAATTGCTCGACACCTTGCCAAAATTGCTCAGTCATGAGTGATGAATTCCAATGTATGAGTCATTGGTCATTTAAGGTGAAAAATGACCAATGACAATAAAGACAATTAAGCCATGCTATCTCGAACGGATTGAAGCTCCTCTAAGGCAATTTCCTGATTTTCCCCAGAAAATTCGTTGTCTGGTGTCAAAAACAACATACAGTGGCATTCTTTGCGCTCACGCATGGGGATGCAAGGACAATTCCAGTAGGTGGCTTTCACCTCCGCTTCTTTGTCTTCATAATGGCGGCACGGACATAGGGGTGAACCTAAATCATCTTTGTGTTTCGCTAGTCCTTCGATGACGACAGCCGTTACCGACGGGTCAGCACAAAAGTAAGTGCCCGTTCGTTTAGCATAGGTTTCGGCAAAATTCTTCATCGCCGCTAGTGTTTTCTCCTTGGAAAGATTTGTGCTTTCTGATGTACTCATAAGTAAAATTCGCTAGATACCTTATTCCTTAGTGTGGTTGTTCACTTTTCTTTGCATTTTAACGCACGCCTTCTAAGGAGTCGGATTTTCATGAAAGTGAACGGTTGAGATTAGGCAACAGGCAACAGGGAACCAGTAAAACCCTTGATATACAGTAGGGTGTCAACTTAAGCCACATTACCCACGATAGGATACTGGGTGTGGGGTGTGGGGTGTGGGGTGTGGGGTATGGGGTATGGGGTATGGGGTGTGGGGTATGGGGTATGGGGTGTGGGGTGTGGGGTATGGGGTGTGGGGTGTGGGGTGTCGGGTGTGGGGTGTGGGGTGTCGGGTGTGGGGTGTGGGGTGTCGGGTGTGGGGTGTCGGGTGTGGGGTGTCGGGTGTCAGGTGTCGGGTGTCGGGTGTCGGGTGTCAGGTGTCGGGTGTCGGGTGTCGGGAAAAATTGAACTTTACTCAGAGAGTCACCAAAAACTCTATTGTTTATTCATTTTGACCCTGAAGTCCTTCCAGTTGACGGCGCTGGCTCGCCAGAAAGAGCGCTCGCTCCTTACCCTATCTCCTGTTATGGGCTTTTGTGTTCCTTACCGAGAAGCCCCACACCCCACACCCCATACCCCACACCCTGCCTACCTTTGACGCGAGCTTGTCACCCCTTCAGAGGGTGGACACTGCCCACCAGCCTCATCTGAGCGTGCCATTCCGGTTAAATCCGGGTAAGGGACTGTTGTAGTTGACGTTGTAAGGGTTCCTCTTTATCAATAATTTTACCCGCGCAATTGGTCAGTCCTGAGGTGTGTCGTTCGGGTTGGGCTACTGTGGATGGCGACCAAAATAACCAACGACTACCCGGAGGGAGGGAATTGAGACTGGCGGATTGTTGGGTGAGCCAAATCAAGGGAAGATGGGGAGGATCACCCGCGTCTGCATCTTCTTTAGGTTGGGTTGCAGCTAGGGCTTCTAATACAACTTGATTCCCGTGTAATAATCCGGTTCTCGCTGTCCAGAGTCTAGCATCAAGCTGACGAGAACAGGCATAGAAATAGAGGGAAGCGGCGGCAATCACGGCTGATTCAAAATCCTCGGATCGCCAACTTACCGCGCTATCGAGGCAAATGACAATTTCTTGAGACCCGGTAAAGACTTCTAACTCCCGTACCATTAATTCTCCATAACGGGCGCTGGTACGCCAGTGAATCAGACGAGTTGGATCACCAACGCGGTAAGGTCTCAGCGATCGCGTCAGGTCTTCGGTGGCGGATTGAGAACGGCGATCGCTTAACAGTTGTAGACTATCATCTGTGCCAATTTCATCAACAATTGGACAACTGGTCAAAGGTAATACTGTAGGATAAACAATCGCTGTGGCTGGCCCATGGCGGCTACGACGACACCAAAATAATCCTAAGGGGTTTCCGGTTCTCAGTTGGATTTCATGCCAGTGGTAGACGCCCCGCTTTTGGGTGGAATGAAAATAAACCCAGTGATAGACTCCCCTCGGCGTAATGGTTTCGATCGCAGTTTGCACGGGTTTTCCCAGTTCTGATTGGAGAATGTCCTGAACTTGTAATAGCGTTTTGGATTTAGGGGTGGGATTTTCAATATCGATTTCAATGGTGAGTTCGTCACCCACACTAACCGGAAAGATAGGATGGCGGTGAACTTTCAGATGACGTAGCGATCGCGGCGGTAAGATAACCGCTAATCCCAGTAGCGCAAATGTGATACCACTGATGACATAAAGCCACCCCGACATGGTATTGGTCGCCGCGCCAAAGAAACAAATCGCAATACCCGCTAATATCCATCCAGCATAAGCAGGAGTCACCCAATGGGTTTCTAACCAATCCGTGATTCGAGTAATGATTCCCATCTGATATCAAATTACATGTTGGTATTGCCCAAGGCAGAAGAAAGAGGGTTCCAGTGCAGAAGGTGGATTATGCAGACTTAACTCCTATCACGCTCAAGCGAGGGATTAACATTCTGATTGATAAAACCATGCCGTTAGCGCCACCGCCAAAGCATCTGCTGCATCATCAGGCTTAGGTATACTCTCTAAATTTAACTCTCGCGCCACCGCTTGCTGTACCTCGTGCTTATCCGCATTCCCATAACCTGTCAACGCTTGCTTCACCTGTCCTGGTGTAAACTCTACCATTGGCACCTGATGCTGGGCTGACACCAACGTGACCACCCCCCGCGCCTGAGCCACAGTAATTGTATTACCCATCCGGTAAAAAAACAGCTTCTCTACGGCAACGAGATCCGGTTCGCATTGCTCCAGAATCGTATGCAAATCTTCATAAATTGTACAGAGTCGCTGCCCCATCTGGGTCTTTGCTGGTGTTTGAATTACCCCAAAATCCAATAACTGCACCGATTCAGATGTTGATTTTCCCCGAACCTTGGTCATCTGTTTGACTTCGGCTTGGCAGATAATTGCCCCAAAGCCTAAAATCGCTAGCCCTGGGTCTAGTCCTAAAATTCGCTTTCCCATCGACCTTGCCGTATCCTAGAACACCAGTCTAGTTATTTTGCTCAATTAATCGCCATCCCAGTATAATTCCCCAAATGTATCCTGACCGACCTATCCCAAAGAGCTAATAAAGAATATGGCACAGTTGACAGCCGACAACTCTCCACTCATGTCAAGGACTTGAGCAATTGCACTGCTCTTAGCTAAAGTCTATCCAGTTTTGTTCTCTGTTTCTGGTATCAGCGATGTCCTCAATTAGTCTCCTCAAACGCGCTCTACGTACCCTGCACAACGAGTCAAGAGGTAGGACGCCTCGACAAGTTAATCGGTGGTTTAAGTGGTTAGCCCCTGGACTGTTCGTCAAACGCTGGTTGCTGTTGAGCGCCATCGGTGTACTACTGACAAGTCTGGGGGTGGCGATTTGGGCAAAGCTGACCCCCATTTTTTACTTAATCCAATTTACGTCCACCGTTCTGGAAACGATTGCGACGGTTATCCCCAACTACGTATCCGGACCGATCGCGATTATTTGCGGTTTAATTTTCATCTTCTGGGGACAAACCCGGACGGTGGGTTCGATTACTGAGGCATTAAAACCCGGAGGCGATGAAGAACTGGTAGACATGCTGATCGCCCATCGTCGTCTGTATCGCGGTCCAAAAATTGTGGTTGTGGGAGGCGGTACGGGGTTGTCTACCTTACTCCGAGGACTGAAAATTTACAGCGCCCATATCACTGCCATTGTCACTGTAGCCGATGATGGCGGTTCTTCGGGGCGACTGCGGCAAGAATTTGGGGTTTTGCCGCCGGGAGATATTCGCAACTGTTTAGCCGCCCTAGCTGACCAAGAAAAATTACTCACTGAACTGTTTCAATACCGCTTCTCAGCGGGGAATGGTCTAGTGGGTCACAGTTTTGGCAATTTATTTCTGACGGCAATGAGCGAGATTACCGGAGACTTAGAACGGGCAATTGCCGCCAGTTCTCAAGTCTTAGCCGTGCGAGGACGAGTCCTCCCCGCGACATTGAGTGATGTCTGTCTCTGGGCAGAATTAGAAGATGGGCGTCGGATTGAAGGCGAATCGAATATTACGGCTGCTAATGGTAAAATTATCAAGATGGGTTGCACGCCAGAAAATCCTCCGGCTCTGCCCGCCGTCCTCAAAGCGATTCACGACGCTGATTACATTATTGTCGGTCCAGGTAGTCTATATACCAGCATCGTGCCGAATCTGTTAGTCCCAGAAATTACTGATGCGATCGCGGCAAGTACTGCTCCCCGGATCTATGTGTGTAATATCATGACTCAACCCGGTGAAACCGATGGATATACGGTGGCTGATCACATTCGCGCCTTAGACCATGCCTGTGGTCACTCGTTGTTTGATGCGGTTTTAGTGCATCGAAAAGTGCCTTCTGCCGAAGCCTTGATTAAATATGCCCAAGTCAATTCCCACCCCGTTTTTCTAGATCGCGAAGCAACCGAGAAGTTAGGACGCCGCATTGTCTTAGCGAATGTGATGGATGAAGATGAGAACACAAATCTAGTGCGCCATAATCCGGAAAAGTTAGCACGGGTGTTACTACGTTGGTACAGTCGCGCTCATCTGGTGTAAATTCATCTACATCTGGGTTATCTATCCCCGTTTTGGTAGGGACAAGGCAGAAGGTAGAGGGCAGTAGGAGTAAAAGGTAGGAATGAGTAAACTCCGTCTAACCGATGCACAAGCCACGCGATCGCTTGGTGTTCGTCTGGGGGAATCTTTGCCCGCAGGGAGTGTGATTTTGCTAGAAGGAGATTTAGGGGCAGGTAAAACCACACTGGTGCAGGGAATTGGGGCAGGCTTGGGCATCACCGAGGCGATCGTCAGTCCTACGTTTACTTTAATTAATGAATATCCCGAAGGACGCATTCCTCTCTATCATCTAGATTTGTACCGCCTAGAACCGGAAGCCGTAGCCGCGTTAGACCCAGAAAGCTATTGGGAAGGCGTAGAAATGCCCTTGGGAATTGTCGCGATCGAGTGGGCGGATCGATTACCCTATTTACCAGAATCTTATCTGCATCTGAATTTAACCTATTTAAGCGAGGGTGGACGTCAAGCCCAACTGACTTCTGTTTCAAGGGGAAAATCTGAGGCGGCGATAGAACTTTTCTAAGTTGAAGTCGCAGGTAAGTAGGTTGGTGGAAATAAACTCAACTATATTAAGTTGTGTAAACAGCCCTCAAACCCTTACAAAGGACGTAGCTTGCATCTTTTCGGGAAGCGAGTATGACGCTCAAAACCGTTAACTTTTATTGTGCCTACCTGCTTAATCCTGACTGTTCCCTGTTTCAGATGGAAAGCTGAACCGAAAAATGACAAACTTAACCAGAGTAAGCAACAACTCGCCTAAACTCATTATGGGGGAGATTGAGCCAAGCCAATTCTGGTAGAGATGAAAAAACACCATCAATTCTACCCCAGACCAAGGGAGTAAGTCTTATGTCTTTCTCCGTAGCACAGGGGAAAGTCTTAGGTGATTGGAGTGCAGGTGCATTGAATGGATAGAGGTACAAATGAGCGATCGCAACAAGTCCTACGAACAACTCATGGCGGAAGTGGCATCCCTACGCCGACAAGTGATTAAACTGAAAATGACTAAAATGGCGTTTGATGCCCAACATCAGCTCATGAGAACCTTTGCCACAACCTTGCAAGCGGCGAGGGGAACATTGATGGTTAGGGCGATGTTGCAACAAATTGTTACAATTGGAACCAAGCTAACTCGGGCTGAATCCAGTAGTTTGTTCTTACTGGATGCCAATGGCGTTGTCACTGAAAGTATTCTGGCTCGTGGTGCGACGCTACGGGGACAAAAACAACGGCTGATTGGTCAAGTGTTAGATAAAGGATTAGCAGGTTGGGTCTATCGTCACCGCAAACTTGGACTGATTACGGATACAATCGAGGACGAGCGTTGGTTGACCTTACCCAATCAACCTTACACCGTTCGCTCCGCCCTAGGTGTGCCGATTCTTATGGGAAAAGAAGTCCTCGGCATTCTCACATTAACCCACTCACGACCCGGACATTTTAGCCCGGAATCGGCTCATCTGATGCAAATCACAGCAGAATCTATGGCATTGGTGCTTGACAATGCTCGCCTCTATCATGAACGTCAGCAGCAAGAACTGGACTTAGAATTAAAGCAGACTCAACCGGAAAAAACGGCTCAATCTCGCCAAACTATACCTTCATCCTTCAGCGAGAAAGAATTTTCCCGCATTGGTATGTATATCCTGTTTGGAGAAGGAAATTTTCTCTATGTCAATCCTCGATTAGCGGAAATTTTTGGTTATACGTTTGGAGAACTGATTTCGTTAGAATCGGTTCTAGAACTTGTATGTCTAGACAATCGCAAGTTTATTGAACAACAAATCCATAGCTGCATTCAGGGTCAAAGTAAAAACCTTTACTGTCGTTTCAAAGGACAGCGGAAAGACAGGAGTTTGATCAATGTGGAAGTTTATGGAAATCGGACTAAACTTTATGGTCGGTTTGTGATTATCGGGGCGCTCAGAGTAATTTGATTATAATAAAAAACGCCATGGGTATAAATTCTCCATGAGAATACATCCTAAAATTATTCTGCATCAGAGTTGTCTTAGTATTACAGTATAAAAGAATTCTAAAACTTAAATAAACCATGAATCAACCTCAAGCGATAAAAACGTTGCTAGAATCCGTTGCGGCTGGCGAAATCAGTCCGGCAGTGGCGTTAGATAAACTAAAACATTTTACCTTTGAGTCGGTTAGTGACTTTGCTAAAATTGACCATCACCGTAGCTTAAGAACAGGCTTTCCAGAAGTCATTTGGGGTTTAGGTAAAACACCGGATCAAATTGCACAAATTATGGCAGTAATGCGGCAACGCGGTTCAGTGGTGATGGCAACTCGCATTGAACCGGAGGTGTTTGCCGAACTGCAAGTTACAGTCCCGGATATCCACTATTATCCGACTGCCCGGATTTGTGCGATCGCGCCAGAAACGATTCCATCGAGTTGTCCAGGAACCATAGGGATTATATGCGCGGGAACCTCAGACTTATGGGTGGCTGAAGAAGCAGCGGTTACAGCTCAACTGTGTGGGTTTCAGGTACAGCGTCTCTGGGATGTGGGTGTAGCGGGACTTCACCGCTTGCTGAGTCATCAGCAGGTGATTGCTGAGGCGAATGTGCTAATTGTTGTAGCCGGGATGGAAGGTGCGTTACCTAGTGTTGTGGCGGGTTTAGCGGATTCTCCAGTCATTGCCGTTCCCACAAGTATCGGCTACGGTGCCAGTTTTGGCGGACTTGCTCCTCTTTTAACTATGCTCAATTCTTGTGCGCCAGGAGTGGGTGTGGTGAATATTGATAATGGTTTTGGGGCGGCAATTTTGGCGGGTCAAATTCTGCGGACAGCACAGAAGTTATCCAGGGAATAGGGAATGAGGAATAGAGAACAGGGAACAAAAAAATGCGTTTACTGTTACAATTAAGGCTTTGATTAAAAACCTTGCACCAATAAACCGAAATCTTAATTAAGGAAAATTTCCAACCAATTCCTTGATCACAAAAGTTTAGCTTATCCTAATTGAAGTCTTGAATAGGTTTTCCCAAATAGAGTTTGATGATAGGTTATCCTGATTGGTAGAGGCATCGCTACCTGAGCCTAACTTTGACATTAATGTCATCAACCCATAACCTGTGATCTGTTCCCATACCGGATAAACCCTGATGGATGCCATCACTATATTATTATTGATTAGCGGCTTTGTTTTGTTGGTTGTCGGAGCCGAAATTCTGGTACGGGGAGCATCCAAATTGGCTGTAGCGGCTGGACTGTCCCCCCTAGTCGTGGGATTAACGGTTGTTGCCTATGGCACTAGCGCTCCGGAATTAGCCGTATCTGTACAATCTAGCTATGCCGGACAAGCCGATATCGCCATTGGGAACGTTGTGGGTAGCAACATTGCCAATATCTTGCTGATTCTGGGTAGTTCCGCCGCCGTTGCTCCCCTGATTGTCTCGCGACAGTTGGTGCGACTGGATGCGCCTTTAATGACTGGATTATCGTTACTGGTGTGGTTAATGGGGTGGGACGGTAAACTGAGTCGAGGAGATGGGATTTTCCTGGTTATGGGCGCGATCGCTTACACTCTATTTACCCTCTACCAAGGACGTCGGGAAAGCCAAGCCCAAGAAGACTCCTCAGAAAGCCCCAATCATCGCTCTCGTCAAGGCATCTATCAGATTTTACTAAATCTCGGACTAATTATTGGCGGTGTAGGCATGTTGGTACTCGGATCAAACAACCTGATTCAAGGTTCTGTCGATATCGCCCAAGCCCTTGGCATCAGTGAATTAATTATCGGCTTAACCATTGTTGCCGCCGGAACTTCGCTACCCGAAATTGCCACATCAATTGTAGCGGGTATTCGAGGTGAACGGGATATTGCCGTTGGGAATGCCGTTGGCAGTAATATTTTTAATCTCCTATTGGTGTTGGGAGTGTGTAGTGTTGTTGCACCTGATGGCATCGCTGTATCCATGCCTGCTACCAATTTTGACATTCCGGTCATGATTGCTGTCGCTGTCGCTTGCCTGCCAATTTTCTTTACGGGCTATCGTATTGCTCGCTGGGAAGGAATTCTGTTTCTGGCATACTATGTTGCTTATACGATGTATTTGTTTCTCAACGCCACTGAACATGATGCCTTAGAAGAATTTAGCGCGATCATGCTCCTATTTGTGATGCCGTTAACTCTCCTAACACTGGTTATTCTGGCGATTCGTTCCTTCCGCAAAACTTGATCCTTAATGGGAGAAGTGTTAAGTGTTGAGCCTTCACTGGGTTCGAGGACATGGTTTTGCTTATCTCCCCTGCTTCCCGGTTCTCCTGTTCCGCCGCACTGCACTAGCTGCGCCAATCTGGGAATTTACCCTGAAGACAAGCCGAGATTTCTGGTGTCCACTGTTCTTCTAAGGTCATTAACCATGCCTCGAACTTATCATCTGTAGCTGAGTTTACAGTCTGGTATTGTAATTTGAGGAAAGCTTTCTGAGTGTGGGTCAATTTGGAGGATTGGAATTGATGCAATTGTGAAGCCATAATGTAAATCAGACTGACTTAACTGTTATGTCAATTGTCATCCGCCATAAGGCTTATTGGAAACAGCATTTTTACGGATTTTTCCAGAACTTTTGTAGAGGAGTTTAACAAGTTGTCGATAGGTAGAATCTCGCAACCTGTTCAACTTAATGTTTACTGCCAAGGTCAAGGCTTTCCGATTCTGTGTCTGCATGGTCATCCGGGATCAGGGCGTTGTCTGTCGGTTTTTACCGACCACCTATCTCAACGATTTCAAACGCTGTCTCCTGACTTGCGCGGATATGGTCGCAGTCGTACCGTAGAAGCGTTTGAGATGGGCAACCACTTGATAGATTTAGAACAGGTACTGAACCGCTTTGAGATCAATCGTTGTTTGGTTCTCGGCTGGTCTCTCGGTGGAATTCTCGCCATGGAATTAGCGCTAAGGCTACCTGAGAGAGTGAGTGGTTTAATTTTAATCGCTACAGCCGCACGACCTAGAGGAAACCATCCGGCGATCGCGTGGCAGGATAATCTCTATACTGGGATCGCCTCCCTATTGAATCGCCTCTCTCCAGGATGGCGATGGAACATTGAAACCTTTGGCAAGCGATCGCTCTATCGCTATCTCATCCAAAACCATAGTGCCACAACTTACCAGTATTTGGCACAGGAAGCCTTAGTCGCTTATCTGCAAACCTCTAAGGCGGCGACTGATGCCCTTAACCAAGCATTGAAAGCAAGATACAATAGACTGGCTGACCTAGAACAAATTCAATGTCCCTGTCTGGTATTAGCGGGAGAAGCGGATCGCCACATTACCGCTCAATCGAGTCAAGAAACGGCTCAACATCTACGAGAATCTGAGTGGCGTTGTTATCCTCATACAGCTCACCTGTTTCCGTGGGAAATTCCCAATCAGGTACTCCGTGATATTGATGATTGGATTCAACGCCATCCTCAAGTTGTTGATCTCAAGGGTTGACAAGAACCTTAAAAAAGGGATCGGGTATATAGCGAATGTGTAGGGGCGGGTTTAGGGATTTTCTTGTAGCTATTGATGGTAACGTTTCTACAAAACCCGCCCTGACTGTTCCAGACGTAGCAGGCTACGTCTCTACACCTCATCTCCCCCTGCTCCCTCTGCTCCCTCTGCTCCCCCAGCTTCCCGACACCTGACACGACGTTCTAGGAAAGGTTGCCACTGAACACTGGTATTTTCGCACTAACCTTGAATTCTTCTGATTCTTCATCAAAAATTGTCAGGTTAGTCGGCTTGCAGCGCATGATAGTTACAGAAATCCCTTGAGCGCCTTCATTTTCTAGATCTTCAATATATCCACCTTGAGCGGATTCAGCTTCCTGTTTGCTGGAGAACGGACCGAAATAATAGGTGCATCGGGGATCGTCTGTGATAATTTCTACCCAAAATGCCAAGCCTAAAAATTGGAGACTGTTGATCAAAACTTCTTTCATGTTCATTACCTACGTCGATGGGATGCTATGTGATCTTGTTAATTTCCAGTTGTTTACATTTTGTTATACTACTTTATGTTTCCTTTTTCCAAGAATTTTTGCTGAGATCGTCAAGATACAGGGGATTGACCCAACGCTGACGATAGGTTTCATACAAGGTCATGGCGGCGGCGACAGAAGCGTTGAGGCTAGGAGTCTTGCCATACAGAGGAATCGAAACCAAGACATCACAGCAGCGTTGAGTTCTCAAACTCAGCCCACTACCTTCTGAACCAATCACTAATACTATCGAACCGCTTAAGTCAACGGTGTGTAGTAGTTTACCAGCGTCAGCACAAGTCCCATAAATCCAAAACCCAGCAGTTTTCAGTTCCTCCAAGGCACGACTCAGATTGACCACTCTGGCAATGGGTAAGGTTTCTAATGCACCGGCTGCTACTTTCATCACGGTGGAAGTAACGCCTACTGCTCGTCGTTGGGGAATGACTAACCCTTGAGCGCCCAAGGCTTCCGCAGTACGAATAATAGCACCTAAATTGTGGGGATCAGTAATCCCATCACAAACAATAATCACGGGGTATTGACTGGTGGATTTAGCCGCTTCAATTAAATCCCCTAATTCTTGGTAAGAGTAAGGTGCTGCTTGAGCCGCTACACCTTGATGATTAGCCCCTTGAGTAACTTGGTTGAGGCGTCGCGAATCGACTTCATCAATCACTGTACCATTGGCTTTAGCTTGCAACAGCAATGAGTGAAAGCGGTGATCGTAGCGTAACTGCGGTAGAATCCACACCCGATTAAGCTGACGTTGATTTTCCAAGGCGGCTAGGACAGGGTGACGTCCATAGAGTAAGTCAACATCTTCTGACAAAGTGGACTCAGATTCCCTTGGTTCTGGCGACGACGGTTGGGGATCACAGCGACGTTTTAGAACAGGTTTATCTGGGGAGCGTTGATCTCTAGGGAATTTACCTTTCGAGGAGGGACGGCGTTGGTCACGTGGAAACTTCCCTCGCTTCGGTTTGCTAGAGGTGTGAGAGCGGCGATCTTGATTAGCCATAATATTTAGGAAAATTTAAAGTTTGCGGTGGGGGTAGGGAGCAGGGGGAGATGGGGGAGATGGGGAAGCAATGTAGAGACGTGCCATGGCGCGTCTGGGAAGCTGGGGGAGATATTAGCTGTTCAGTTATTTCTGCCTTCTTGCACTAGACATAAATTCTGTATACTACGAAATGTTAACAAGCCTCAATTCCTTACTGTTCCCTGTTCCCTGTTCCCTGTTCCCTGTTCCCTGTTCCCTGTTCCCTGTTCCCTGTTCCCTGTTCCCTGTTCCCTGTTCCCTGTTCCCTGTTAACTGTTAACTGTTCATTCAGGAGAATCAAGTTCCAAATACGCCAATAACTGAGTCAAACGTTGGGGATCAGTCAGATACAGATATCCCAGTAATGTTTCTAAGCTGGTGGCTTGTTGATAGACTTTGCGATTCAGGCGTCGTGACGTTCCAGTCGCCGCATTCCGTCCACGTCGCAATAGTGCTAATTCAGGTTCAGTAAGGTAAGGTTCAAGCGATCGCAGTGTATTGGCTTGACTTTCGGCGCGGACTTGAGCCACGACTTGATCATGATAATCACATAAACGTTTAGGGGGGAGTAAATAGTGACTGCGGATATAGAGTTCATACACAGCATCTCCCAGATACGCCAACGCCGCCGGGGAAATCTGTTGGATTTGGCATTGGGGATCGGCAGCAGCATTCAAATGCCGAAATCGGGCTTCTGTCCCAGAACAGGCTGAACTATTATCTGTGCTGTTTGCCGTTTCTTCCTGCTGCTCCATATAACTCAGACGAAATGAAGGGCAATATGAATGCCCGCCACTATTTTATCAAAGGCAGAGAACAGAGGGGCTGGTAACGGAGAGGGCATAGACCAAATAACGGGAAATCCCCTGCCAGACTGTCAGGGGATGAGTGCCACAGTTTTGTTCAATTATTTTTTGACATTATCCAAGGCTACGTCAACCGACGGTTGAAGTGAGAGAAATTTTTCTAGACGCACGAGTTTTACCGTTTGAGTTACACGGGGATTGGTGACAATTTGTAATTTTCCCTCAGCGGTTTGAGCCTTTTTCGCTATACGCACTAAAGCGCCTAAGCCCGAACTATCCACGAAATCGATCTTTGAGAGATCCAAAATAATATTTTTCGGTCCCTCATCGACACATTTACCAATCACCTTCCCAAACGTTGGTTCTGAGAAGGCATCTAACAATCCAGTCAGACGGAAAAGTTGATAATTGCTTTTGACCTCACGAGTCCCTCTTAAGCTGACTGTCAGGTTGAGTTGCTCAGGAATAACACCCTCCTAGCTGTACTTACACTAAACGATTCAACATGGGTTGGTGATTTACCAGCGATCAAGCTATTCGATAGTATAGCGAGAAGTTTACGGATCATCCACATAGAGCGGGGTGGGCGTGAAAATAACCCACCTTCTACCCCTTGCCTTCTACCTGCTTCAAGTAGAGGCTTTGTGCGATCGCATGGATTCGACAAACTGATCAAACAAGTAGTCGGCATCATGAGGACCCGGACTTGCTTCTGGATGGTATTGCACCGAGAAAAATGGTAGCGTCTTATGACGCAATCCTGCCACAGTCCGGTCATTCAGGTTGAGGTGCGTAATTTCCACATCCGCCCCTAAGGACTCAGAATTGATGGCAAATCCATGGTTTTGGCTGGTAATTTCTACCCGTTGCTGTAACCCAGCCGGGTGATTCAACCCACGATGTCCAAATTTTAGCTTAAAGGTTTCAGCACCCATAGAAAGACCTAAGATCTGGTGTCCCATGCAGATGCCAAATAGGGGTTTTTCCTGGGCTAACAACGCTTTGGTCGTTTCGATCCCGTCCCTAACTGCGGCTGGATCACCGGGTCCATTGGAGAGGAAAATCCCATCGGGGTTGTACTTAAGAATGTCTTCGGAGGATGTATCCGCCGGCACCACGATCACGCGACAACCGTAGCTGGCTAAACGCCGCAGAATATTGCGTTTGATGCCAAAATCGATCGCCACTACCGTTAAGGATTCACCCGCCGCCGATTCCGCCGAGGGACGAAACTCCCAATGATTATCCGTGGTTTCCGACCACTCGTAAACTGCTTTGGTGGTCACTTCCTGCACCAGATTTAACCCCGCCATATTCGGCGCGGCTTGCACTTGTTGTAGTAATTGGGCGGGATCAAGAATTTCTGTGGAAATACCGCCATTCATCGCCCCAGTTGAACGCAGTTTGCGAGTCAGCGCCCTGGTATCAATCCCGTAAATTCCGGGGATCTGGTGTTGTTTAAGGTAATCGGGGAAAGACTGGGTCGAACGCCAATTACTGGGACGCCAACAAATATTTCGGGCGATCGCCCCCCGGATCTGAGGATGGGCGGATTCTTCATCCTCTGGGTTAACCCCGGTGTTTCCCAGTTCGGGATAGGTAAACGTGACAATCTGACCACAGTAGCTGGGATCGGTTGCCACTTCTTGATACCCCGTCATGGCGGTATTAAAGACAACTTCTCCAATCGCCGTACCTGAAGCGCCGAAAGACCAACCCTGGTAGGATGTTCCATCCGCCAGTACCAGAAGCGCTGGTGTAGCTGCTGAAATAGGCATAAGCAGTGTGTTGTTAATTTCTAAGAGTAGGATAACTCGAACACTCAACTGAGGCGCTATTGTCCCATGGCAATGGAAAAACTGGCGAGGATTTGTGGCAGCGATTGTGAAAATTCCCCCGACTGGATCAGTCTGGGGGAAGGAAGCTATGAGGAAATTTGAAGGGAAATAAGCATTACTGGGGCGTCGATTTCACCTTGATGGTTGAAATGCTAACCGCCTTCACCGTAATGCCACCTACACCAAACAGATATGAATGGATGGAGGTTATTAGAGTGTGACTTTTATAATCATCGATTGCCCACCGCCTGAGCAAGATCAGTTGTCGTCTCCGTTCAGATCAGCCAAACTGATCTTGATTGTTTAGCACTTAAATGATAGGAAAAAAATACGAAAGCGTTCGTTCATAATAAAAATAAATTGCTCAAGAGCTTGTTTGAGCCTATGTCATTTTGCGATCGCGGCGTCATTCTGTTTATTTCTGGCACCTTAGCCTTAACCACAGGGGCTTGTAGCCGTTTGGAGTCCTCCAGAGGGTCTGAGGAGTCCTCGCAACCCATGGTTACCTCGACAACGCCTAGGGTTTCCCCTCAACCCTCGACACCTCCGGAATCGGCGGAAACTGAGACACAGCCAACTGCCACAGAACTGTATAAACAAGCGCTAGATGCTGCCTATAGTGCCGCGACGATTAGTCAATCGGCTCAATCGGCGGATGATTGGCAGTTAGTGATCAGCCGTTGGCAAGAGGCGATCGCACTTTTAGAAGCGGTGTCATCGTCGAGTCCCAACTATGCGATCGCGCAATCGAAGATCGCTGAATATAAACGCAATCTTAACATAGCCCAACAACAAGCCACTCGTCCTCGTCCTCCTGATCCTGAACCCCTAAGCGTCGCCACAAAAACAGTTACGAAATCTCCCGATTCTTCAGACACAGATACTGATAATCCGACGACATCCGAGAACCCATTACCGGGAAATAGAGACACTGCCAAAATCGTTAAAGCGCCGATCAAACAGCGCATTGGTAACACTCCCGTGATTGAAGTAATCTTTAATGGTGAACAAACCTTTAACATGGTCGTTGATACAGGGGCAAGTGGTACGGTAATTACTCAAGCCATGGCACAGCGTCTGGGTGTCGTTCCAGAGGGTGAAATTACTGCCGATACAGCCAGTGCTAAGGGAGTTAAATTTGCCATTGGTCAAGTTAAATCGATCGCGGTGGGAGAAGCGGTGCAACAGAATATAAATGTCGCGATCGGCGGGGCAAATTTAGACGTGGGATTATTGGGTCAAGACTTCTATCGTTACTATGATGTCGTGATTCGAGAAAATGTTGTTGAATTTCACCACCGTCAAGAGGAAAACTCTAATTAGGGGCTGCTGAATAAGTGTTGTGGTGGAGATGGGGAAGCAATGTAGAGACGTGCCATGGCACGTCTGGGAGCAGGGGAAGCTGGGGAAGTTAACTCAAAACTCTACCTGTTGTCTGTTGTCTGTTCCCTGTTCCCTGTTCCCTGTTGTCTGTTGTCTGTTGTCTGTTCCCTGTTCCCTGTTCCCTGTTCCCTGTTGACATTCTACTTAGGTTCAAGAATAACAATCATTTCAAAACTATGAGTAGAAGGGTTGTCTTGAGTCACAGTTCCGCCGAGTCCTTGCACAGAATTTAAAATAGCTAAAGCGGTTTGGGTATCAGGGTCAGCTTCTGGTGTGTCTGGGGTGGTATTTTCGATAAAATCATTGACCACTGTCATCGTTTTATCCATATCTAAATAAAAGTAACCACTGTTAGATTCAGGTAAAGCTTCAGTTACCGTAATAAACGATTCACTTTGATCCAGAGACGGTTCAGGATTCGCCAGCATTGTTTCAACCATCGGTTCGCCAATAGCGATAAACAGTGAATTCTGGTTTAGCCAACCATGTCCTAACCAGGTTCCTTGTCCCGGAATTGTCCATTCGGTAACCGATTGTCCTTGAACGGTTCGGGGTGACACTTGAATGGTATTTTGTTGGGCGAGGGTATCAAGTTGAGTTAACGTCGCTTGGGCGGTGGCGCGATCGCTGGTTTGAAAGACGATCACTCCGCCAAAGCCAATGGGGGCGAGTATCCCTTCTGTGGAGGGAATCACGCCGACGGCAAATTCCCCATCCATCCAGCCAAAGATATCCTGATCCACGTCTAAATTAATGCTATTGGCGGCACTTCTGAGACTGTTGAGTCCTTGCTGTAATTGGGGATCGGTTTGGGCGGATTGGGCGATCGCCTCCCATCCCTGGCTAATCCCATTTCCGGTTAACAGCATCATCGTGGAAGCGGGGAATTGACTGATAATTTGACCGGGATTGGGTTGAAATTCGACTTGAATTTCCGAGGGTTCAACATTAGCGATGGTTTTCAGCCGGATTCCTACGTCATCAATTCCTACCCCCATTTTGACTGACTTAAACGCTTGCAATTGTTCTAAGGTAGCAGGCGGTAAGGGCGCAACTTCTGGACTATTAGCAACCATTTCTTGCACAAAAGCGGTATAGTCAGGGATGTAAAACTTGGCAACTGGGTTGAGCAGATCCATATCCTGGGAGAATAGCTGGGTAATATCTCCTTGGCTAGCCAGAGACGGTTCGCCCTTATAGCTATCAATCGCCAATTGTACAGGTTTCAAGTCTTCGGATATGACCAAATGCTGTCTCAACACCGCTGAATAGAAGGTTTCCCCCTCGTCGATTGTTTCCACAATCGTCAACCCGTTATAGTCAATCTCCTCAGTTTTTCCCAGTTTTTCGTCGGTTTTCAACTGGTTGGCAAACTTTAACAGACTGAACTTATTTTTAATAGTAACAACTGTCAACAGATTGGAGTCGTCTACCGCTTCAGGCGAAGTAGTTGGTAAAACCGCGACCATCACATTGCCCAACCACGGTTTTACATCCTCATCATAACTAATTTGGGAATCCTTAAAGGTTTCTGCTTGTAAATTTTCCAGACTCTGATTCACTAACGTTTGCAGTTCGGGCGTACCAAACTTCTGCAACTTCATCCAGGATTGAGGGTCAGTGGAAATAAAGCCCGCCATCACGGCTTCATCGGGGATAACTTTAGCACTTGCATTTGGGGTGTCGGCGACTCCCCAGAAACCTTTGGCGTAGAGATAAGCTGCACCACCCCCTACCAAGACTAGAGTTGTGCCAATTACCAGAAACTTTTTAAATGACATTTGAAATGCCTCCTAACTTGAATAAATGTTTTCAATAAATCCACGTTTCTTGATCACCCTAAATACAGGATAGTCAATCTCCTAAGTAGTCGGACTTTGATTAAAGTTAATGGTTGAGATTAGGCAACAGGGAACAGGGAACAGGCAACAGTACGGATTTGAGGCTTCTTAATATTTCTTAGTACAGCCTACAGAATTTATGTCCAGGTACTTATATTTCATGGTAGCAGGATTTATAACAAGACAGGCTTACTGTAAATAGGACTATAGCTTGACACGATATGAACAGAGGGTTGAGTAAGCCGCAGGGTGAGGGCTAGCCGAACTTGACCACTGGTATTGCGAATCGAACGATGCATGAGTTGGTCGGTAAATAAAACAAATTCTCCAGGACGCAAAACCACAGGAACGGCTTGCTGTTCTAAGTCTTCTGGCAAATTAAACAAGCGATTGCCACTAAATGGGTCTTTCATTTTAACCGAGACATCCGGAGTGAGTTGAACATTACGGATATACTCAAACCCATTCCGTTCATTAACCTCGGTGAGTGCAATGTAGACATTGATCGTTTTAGTGGTGCAAGGGTTTTGATGAGTTTTTTACCAACATTTACCAACATTTACCAACATTTTCTAGTTTTTATCAGGGGAATAGGTTTGACTCATTACCAGAAGTGATAAAAAGTATATAAAAAGTATGTACTACAGATTCAACATGGTTACATGTTGGTTTTTAAGCAAACTTCATCAATCTTTTACATTAATTAGAAGTAACTTCACAGATTCTTCACATAAACTGGTGTCAGGTTTAGTTATTATACGTTTAATATCTGCCAAAAAGATAAATATAGTGAGTTGAAATGAGTTTTCAAAGCCATGCGCGTGGAACTTTTTTCTAGTGACTTTACCGATGAAAGTTATAGTCCGCCTAAAAAAATGTTGAAAAATTGATAACGTTTAAACCATTGCCCAGCAATGGGTGTGGTGTCTTTGTCAAGACTGATTGAGACACTTTCCATCAGGTGTAGCTTATTCTCACTGTTGTTGATCAGGGCTAATTGTTTATTATATTATGACTGCTACTAAGTATTTAGACTTCCCTTATCTCTATGAATTGCTGACGGAGACAGTTCCACCTCGGTTATTGTCTCCAAGATTAAATCGAGTTTTTTCTCTTTTATCTCAGGTCAATAGGTTTTTTGAGCCACACTATCTAGAACTAGATGCGGTTCCTGATAGTGAGTTGGGTACGGGTGAATTTGCTCCTCCTACGCCATCAAACTCACCCTTAGACTATCTCTCTGGGATTGTTCCCAACCTTCCAGAACCGCCAGCTATTTCTGACTCATTGATAAAAAACGTGTTTCAGCGATTCCAGATTGACACGGCTGAAGCAGAGACAACCAGTACACCCATAGTCGTAACCGATAAGCAAGATTACCAACCGGGTGAAACAGCGACGATTACCGCGACTGGGTTTGATCCAGGTGCGGTGGTCAAATTGCAGGTGCAACATCTAGAAGCAGGTGCTGATGGTGAGTTTGGTACAGCCGATGATGTGATTGTTGCGCCTTCAGACTCAGGAAAAGGACACTATCCTTGGGTAGTGAAAGATGGAAGTCCTCGCGATCGCGATGGTCTAAAAAATGGGACGATTATCACCGAATGGTATGTGAATCCCGATGATTCGGCGAATGAAACGTTCCAGTTAACCGCTACGGATTTGAAAACTGGGGAAGCGGCTGAACCTCATATTTTCACAGACTCGGTTCTGGATTTAACCGGAGTTCAGTCAGCAGGATTTGTCAATGGTGCTTATATCGTTCGCTCTGATTTAGCGTTGGCGGATACTGGAACCAATGACTCGTTTCTCAAACTGAAAGCAAAACCGGATGAAGAAGGCTTAAACACCGATGCGGCGGTTCATCAACCCGATGTAAAGTCAGCGCGATCGCTCCAACTGTCTGAACTGCAACAAGTGACGATTGCTGGAGAAACCTTCCGCGAAGTTCGCCTGGATTTGAATGAAAAGAATAGTGCTTCTGAGATTACGCTACAAGAGTTCCGACTCTTTCTGGGCAATTCGGCTACATTGAGTGCTTATGATCCAAGCAATCAGACACTAATTGGTGCCTTAAATAATGGACAAGCTGTTTTTGATTTAGGCAGTTCAGTGCTGCTTGATGCCAGTTTCACACCAGGAACGAGTTCGTTTGATGCCTCGATTTACGTTCCTGAAACGGCTTTTTCTGGAGCAACAGGCAGTACTTATGTGTATCTCTTTTCTAAGCTTGTTAGTTCAGACGGCGGGTTTGAGGAATTTGCCGTTGCTGATGTAGCGGGAATCGATCCGGAGGGGACAATTTCGGGTCGCGTGTTTGAGGATCTGAATGGAGATGGAGATGATGAAGCGGGTGCTGATCCGAATCTAGATGGCGTCACGGTTCAATTATATTTAGATGATGGTGACGGCGTATTTGAGGCGAATGAAGGCGTCTTTGACCCAACCAAAGACTCGTTGGTCACAACGACAACTTCTGTGAATGGTTCATACTCCTTTGATGATGTTTTATCGGGTGACTATTTTGTTCGTCAGATAACCCCAACAGACCTTATTCAAACAACGACTGATCCAAGTCTAATCACAATTGGTAGTAATACGACAGTTACAGGCGTTGATTTCGGTAATGTTGAAGAGTTCGGTAGCATCAGTGGACAGAAGTTTGAAGACACTGATGGCGATGGGGTTAAAGATGTCGGTGAAGCGGGATTAGCTGGCTGGACTATCTTTATCGATAGCGATAATGACGGGGTTAAAGATGCAGAAGAAACCAGCACCACCACAGATGCTAATGGTAATTACAGCTTCACCGATTTAAGTCCAGGAAATTACACCATCCGGGAAGTTCAACAAACAGGTTGGCAACAAACCACAACCAATCCCAG
>NZ_JAVJUO010000202.1:0-11700 GCF_040220555.1 Coleofasciculus sp. C1-SOL-03 | reverse complement strand
AAAAGCGTAACGCACCATTTCCAAAAAGCGTAACGCACCATTTCCAAAAAGCGTAACGCACCATTTCCAAAAAGCGTAACGCACCATTTCCAAAAAGCGTAACGCACCATTTCCAAAAAGCGTAACGCACCATTTCAAACGATAATATAAACCTGCCTCTAGGTATCGGTTAGGGCGGGTTTTGTACAAACGTTACCATCAATACCCATAAGGAAATCCCTAAACCCGCCCCTACAAAATTAAAATTCAACACTCAAAACTCAATACTAAAATGTCTAACTCTCCCTCAACCGAACCAACCGATAAAACAGGAAAAACCCGGCAACTTCTAGGCATGAAAGGTGCCGCCCCCGGTGAAAAATCGATCTGGAAAATTCGTCTCCAGTTAATGAAACCGATTACCTGGATTCCCCTAATTTGGGGGGTTGTCTGTGGCGCGGCGTCGGGCGGTGGATATACCTGGACGCCGGAAGATATCCTGAGAGCGGTAACCTGTATGCTACTGTCGGGTCCGTTGATGGCGGGGTATACCCAAACCCTGAATGACTTTTATGATCGCGAATTGGATGCGATTAATGAACCCTACCGCCCGATTCCTTCTGGGGCAATTTCGGTTCCCCAAGTGGTGACTCAGATTGTCTTGCTATTGCTGGCGGGTATCGGTGTGGCGTATGGGTTAGATCAATGGGTGGGTCATGAGTTTCCCACGTTAACCTGTTTAACGCTTTTTGGAGCGTTTCTCGCCTATATTTACTCAGCGCCGCCATTGAAGCTGAAAAAGAATGGTTGGCTGGGAAACTATGCCCTGGGTGCGAGTTATATTGCCCTTCCCTGGTGGGCGGGTCATGCTTTATTTGGAGATCTGAATTGGACGATTGTGATTCTTACCCTGTTTTATAGTCTGGCAGGGTTAGGGATTGCCGTGGTGAATGACTTTAAGAGTGTGGAAGGCGATCGCCAATTGGGGCTGAAGTCTCTCCCGGTGATGTTTGGTGTGGGTACGGCGGCTTGGATTTGTGTGCTGATGATTGATATCTTTCAAGCCGGGATTGCGGGGTATTTAATTAGCATTCATCAAAATCTCTATGCGGCGATACTGTTGCTGTTAATTGTGCCTCAGATTACATTTCAGGACATGTATTTTCTGCGATCGCCCCTGGAAAATGATGTGAAATATCAAGCCAGCGCTCAACCGTTTTTGGTTCTGGGGATGCTGGTTGCGGGGTTAGCGTTAGGTCATGCGGGGATTTAGGATTGA
The DNA here is from genome assembly GCF_040220555.1 of Coleofasciculus sp. C1-SOL-03. Lineage (NCBI taxonomy): Bacteria > Bacillati > Cyanobacteriota > Cyanophyceae > Coleofasciculales > Coleofasciculaceae > Coleofasciculus > Coleofasciculus sp. C1-SOL-03. Next base: position 10,442 of record NZ_JAVJUO010000202.1, on the reverse strand, counting down.
ATGGTAGAGACGTTCCGCTGGAACGTCTCTGTTCGTCTCAAATTATTCATTGAACAGCCTCTCAAGTTCTTCTGGCGTGAAGGGGTTTTTCCCGGCGCGGAGTTCATCAATCCAGCGCTGCGATCGTGACTTTATTTCATCATTGTCAGTCAATTTGATCGCTGATTGAAAATCTTCAATTGCTCCTTCAATATTGCCTGTTCGTGCCCTAGCCAAACCACGACTTTCACGAATACTGCCATATTGAGGATACATTTCCACTCCCTTGTCGCAGAAAGACATCACATCAGCAGTATGACCATGTAGAGTACCCCGCCAACAAAGAGTATCCAAAGCAATTTCAGAAATTTCCAGGTTTGGAGCAAGTTTTTGGGCTTGGGTGTAGGATGCGATCGCCTCTTTTATTTTCCCCTCTAGTGCCAGTTCTTTTCCCTCTTCCACCTTACCTGGTGCGGCAAATTTGTGGGCGACAGCTTTGGGTTCGTTGTCTTTATCTTCTGTATCTGGATTCAGGTCAATATCTGGGTCAAAATTCAGAGCTTGGGTGTAAGATGCGATCGCCTCTTGTATTTTCCCCTGTCGTGCCAATTTCTCTCCTTCCTCAACCTTGCCTGGTGCAGCCAATGTGTGGGCGACAGCTTTGGGTTCATTTTCTATAGCTTCTGTATCGGGATTCAGGTCAATATCTGGGTCAAAATTCAGAGCTTGGGTGTAAGATGCGATCGCCTCTTTTATTTTCCCCTCTCGTGCTAAACTTTGTCCTTCCCAAACCTTACCTTGTGCAACAAATTTGTGGGCGACAGCTTTGGGTTCCTTTTCTTTATCTTCTGTATATGGATTCAGGTCAATATCTGGGTTAAATTTCAGGGCTTGGGTGTAAGATGCGATCGCCTCTTTTATTTTCCCTTGTTGTGCCAATCTCCCTCCTTTCTCAACCTGGCTCTGTGCAGCCAATGTTTGGGCGACAGCTTGCGGGTCGTTTTCTTTATCTTCTGTATATGGATTCAGGTCAATATCTGGGTTAAATTTCAGGGCTTGGGTGTAGGATGTGATCGCCTCTTGTATTTGCCCCTGTCGTGCCAATTTCTCTCCTTCCTCAACCTTGCCTGGTGCAGCCAATGCGTGGGCGACAGCTTGCGGGTCGTTTTCTATAGCGTCTGTATCTGGATTCAGGTCAACATCTGGGTCAAAATCCAGAGCTTGGGTGTAAGATGCGATCGCCTCTTTTACTTTCCCTTCTCGTGCCAATTTTTCTCCCTCTTCCACCTGGGCTAGTGCAGAAAACTGTTGTAAAACGATTTTTGGGTCTTGGTCTAGGGCTTCGGTGTCAGGATTTAGGTCAATATCTGGATCAAGGGATTTTGCTCTGCGGATAATCGCTAATGCATCTTTTTTGTTCCCTTGCCTGACCAAGGTTTTCGCCTCTGTGAGGACGCTAGGATGAATGGGGCGATTAAGGCAGATTTTACGATACTGATCTAACTCACCGATGTATGTCTGCCATTCACTGGCGGTGAGATTGCGGCTCAAGTGTTGACACGGTTTCTTGACTAAAGGCTGGGGTTCTCGCCAATGCACTTCGGCGGTGTTATCATAGCTTGCCGTAGCCACCAATTCACCATCGGGGCTGAACACCATGGCAATTACCGGACTCTCGTGGCTGATCCGAGCCACTTCTTTGCCGCTACTCACCTGGGAGATGCGGGCGGTGTTATCCCCACTTGCCGTAGCCACCAATTCACCATCGGGGCTGAACGCCACGTCATTTACCCCACTCTCGTGGCTGATCCGAGCCACTTCTTTGCCGCTACTCACCTGGGAGATGCGGGAGGTTTTGTCCCAACTTGCCGTAGCCACCAATTCACCATCGGGGCTGAACGCCACGGCATTTACCCCACTCTCGTGGCTGATCCGAGCTAATTCTTTGCCGCTACTCACCTGGGTGATCCGGGCGGTGTTGTCCTGACTAGCGGTTGCCACCAATTCACCATCGGGGCTGAACGCCACGGCATTTACCGTATTCTCGTGGCTGATCCGAGCCACTTCTTTGCCGCTACTCACCTGGGAGATCCGGGCGGTGTTGTCCTGACTAGCGGTTGCCACCAATTCACCATCGGGGCTGAACACCACGGCATTTACCCCACTCTTGTGGCTGATCCAAGCAACTTCTTTGCCGCTACTTACCTGGGAGATGCGGGCGGTTTTGTCTGAACTTGCGGTCGCCAGCCATTCACCATCAGGGCTGAACGCCACGGCATTTACCCCACTCTCGTGGCTGACTTGACTGACTGTCGCAGGTAGTAACGTCAGTCCTTCCCGCAACGCCCGATCCGCTTCTATTGAAGGTTCTTTCAACGTCTGGAAGCGTTCCATCGATTCTACAGCCAAGAGGACACTGGTTTGATATAAACCGGGCTGACTTCTAATCCATTCGGCTGTAGCCGCTAATTCCTTGGCATTAGCAATTTGGGCTTGTTTTCTTGATCGCAAACCAAATCCTACAGCTACAACAGCCAAGCCAGTGACGAAGATTAACGAAACAATCCCCACTTGAATCGTTCTCCGCGTCTGCTTTCGCTCTCGCCGTTGACGTTCTTCCTCTTGTTGGCGCAAGCGTTCTTGATACGCCTGACTCACCCGAATAAACTCCTGGGCTACATTAGAGAGTAACCCCAAGTGAGCATACTCTTCCAGAAAACTCTCCGCTTCCTGTAATTTGGGTCCTTCCAACAGAAATGCCCGTTCTTCTGGCTTCCCCTGACTCTCCCACTCGTTCGCCGCCTCTTCTAGCTTGCGCTCTTTTCGCATCGCTTCCCGGTTTTCATTCAGCCACTGGCGCAGGCGTGTCCAATGGCGAATTAGGGCTTCGTGTGCCACATCCACCACGGTTAATGTCGCCCCACTCTCTCCCCGCACCCGCAGTTGGGACGTAACCAGTAACCGCGCATCGGCTAACTGAGTAATTACCTGTTCAACTAATTCTTTAGATAACTCATCGTTGATAAACTCTTGTTTAAATACCTGTCGGCGGGTGTCTTCGGTTCCTTCTCCCAGTTGAGTCAATTCCAGAAAAATCCGTTTAGCTATCAGTTGCTGTTCTTTAGACAGAGACTCATACACCTGATCTGCCCGTTTTTGCAGCGTTCCCTTGACCCCACCCAGTTTGGTATAGTCTGCCAAGGTCAACAGATTCATCTGCCGCTGCCGCCACAGTTCAGTGAGGGTATATTGCAATAGGGGTAAACTTCCGGGTCCCTCGACATCATGGAGCATTTGGGTCACCAGTTCCCGCTCGATTTCTAAGCCGACTTGTTTGGCGGGTTCGGTGATGGCGGCGGCTAATTCTTCAGTCTTCATTGGGGTGATGGTGACTAAATTCTCTTGGATTCGGTGAGCGAGTCCCCCATAGTCCTGTTCCGCACATTTGCCAAAGAAGTCCGCCCGCATGGTAATTACGACGGTGAGATTTAACCTGAGACCTAACCCCCCAGCCCCCTTCCCTGCAAGGGAAGGGGGAGCAAGAGTCTCATCTTGTGTTTGCTGATGATCTGAGGTGATACGTTGGTTCGGGCGCACATCCGGGCGCTGATGAGGGCGCAAGCCTTGCGCCCCTACATGATCAACACTATTTAACGGATTAACCGCCGCCATATTCCCCTCCCCTTGCAGGGGAGGGGCTAGGGGAGAGGTCGATTCTAAACCTTGCCCTTGCTGATAATCGGGTAATTTCTGGTCTGAGGTGATACGTTGGTTCGGGCGCACATCCGGGCGCTGATTAGGGCGCAAGCCTTGCGCCCCTACATGATCAACACTATTTAACGGATTAACCGCCGCCATATTCCCCTCCCCTGCAAGGGGAGGGGTTAGGGGAGAGGTCGATCCCAGTAAACACTCCAAAAAATGTCCCCGTTCCCTGTCATCCTGACACAGGGTAAACACTTCCTCAAACTGATCCACCACCAACACCACACGAGGCGCATCAATCGCCCCAACCAACTCCGCTAAACCCGCCGCCCCCTGAGACGCCAATCGTTCAACGTCTCCTGACTCCGTCGCCTCATCCACAAACGCCAAGGCTAAACTCTTTAACGGATGCTCTCCCGGTCGAAAAATCCGAATCGCCCATTGGTCACTTCCCGACAAACGCTGTCCCAGTTTCAACTGATATAATAAACCCGCTTTAACCAGAGACGACTTACCACTCCCCGACGCACCCACCACCGCCAGAAAATTCCCCTGGCGTATTTTCGCCAATAACTGATCCGTCAACGCGGTGCGCCCATAAAAATATTTAGGATCGTGATCATTAAACTCAAAGGACTCCAATCCCTTATAGGGACAGACTCCTGCCATTAATACCGCCCGTTCTATCGTTTCCTTTCTCCCCGTCAGCAGAATCTCACCGCCAGAGTTGTGGAAAATTGGACGTTGGCGCGAGGTCAATAACTGACGATTAATCGCCTCGACTAAACTATAATTCGTCACCCATCCCTGTGACTTTCCCTCTGGACGCAAACCCGGTAACAGCGCCCCGGTTAATACCCCATGCTGTCCGCCAAATTCCTCATACGCCACTTCAAAATCACGAGACGCCGCAATAAAACAGCGATCACGTGCTTCCCCCATCGCCCCCGGATCAGCTTCCAAAAAGTTGAGCAATTCCCCACTATGACAGCAATCCAGCCAAACAATCTGCTGACGCACGGGACTTTCTTGCAGTAATCGCCGTAACCATTGCAACGAAACCCCCCATTTACCATCTTGAGGTTTCACATCACTGGTTGCCAAAAATCCTTCACTGACTCCCCCTTGGTCATTCCGCAACCCATGTCCCGCAAAAAACAGCAACGCCGTATCCGGAACTTGGCGACTAGGGGGATTAAATAAATTTGCAATAGCTTCTTGTAGCGTTTTCACCCGTACCAATTGGGTGGGATGAGGCTTAGCGGCTACCTGGGGGTTCCCTGCATCATCATAAACTTCTGGTAACCGCCGCACTCGGAACTGTCCGTAGGTTTCCAGAACCTGCGCCACCGCCTCAGCATCGGCGGCGGGTTTATCCAGATGTCGGGGTTTTTCCGTCCGTCCGTCTCGGAGTAGCGGATAAAGATTAATCCCGACGACTAAAGCTTCCCTATCCATTGCTGCTAATTTGTAGAGTTCAGCAATTCAACTTTATCATAGGTTTTTTTAAGTTTATTTTTATCTCTACAAAAAAAATAAATTTATAATTTTTGTTTCCTATATATACAATAATCTGAAATATCCAAATAAAGGTTTGTAGAATGACGAGTAAAGGGTGTAGTCCCTAATTGACCAGCTAGCCATCTGGCAGAATTCTGAAAATGCTGGGGTATTATCCTCAATGGGGAACTGGTAACTGGTCACCGCTCACCGCTCATAATTCTTTATCTTTTTTAACACTATTGAGAGTTGCCAATGGATAATCTAACCGCGAACACTACATTACTGGCGCTATTGCTTGCCCTCCAGGATTTTGAAACATCCTTAACTGAACAAGAACAAGCCGCGTTTACGGATATTGCCTATCAATTACAATTAGAACCTGATGCCTGGGAGTCAGAAATCGTCCCTAGTTTAGTCTCAATCATCCAGGTGAATCCCAACTTAAATCAACTTTATCAAACCGCTAAATCTCAACTTGATACAATCGGTAATACCCTTCCCGACGATTTACTCCCCACCTCAGCCGAACTCGAACACGTCGCCTCTGCTACTGCACCAAGACCACGCGGTTTTGCTCCCGTGATGGACGAGTCTGAGTCAGAGAGTCTAGAAATTAACAACATCGCGATCGATATATTATCGCAGCCTAACCCATCTGCAACGGCTAAAAAACTCAGTAGTTTGGAAAAACTCAAACAATTTTTGCAAAAGCCTACAGCTAATACATAATTTCAGTAGACTGAAAAGGTTTAGATTGCTTGCCCCAAGAATTCAAGTTCTTGGCTGGTAGCACAAATCGTCTTGAAGCGACTAGAATTCTTTTACAGCGCTACGCGCTAGGCAATGGGCAATAGGCAATGGGCAATAGTGAAGAAAAACACTTACCTTACAAGGGATTGACCCTTCGACTTCGCTCAGGGTCAAAGCGATTTAAATTTTTCTTCTTTTGTCCTAACGTGTGTGTGTAGTGCTATACAGTCGTCTTTAGACGACTTTAGCTTTTAGCCTTGGGTTTGAACCCAAGGCTGGTTAACGCTTGAGAATTGCTATATTCGTTTTTATATCAATATCCCTAAATTATGAGTGATATTATCTATCCTACCCTCGATCTATTTCTCTATGACCTCAGAAACGGCTTAGGTGAAAGTCAAGCAGAAATTGAACAAAATCGCACTTATTTTCAGAAAAAACTCCCCGCCAGCGTTCACCCTCTCCTTTTTCAAAAAGATAACTATTTTGAAGTCGAATATCAAGAACTCCTGCCAAAAATTCACGGTTTTGAGACCCCGGCTGAACCCGATTCCTTGCAAGGCTATTACTATCCCGTGCGTTTAGGCGACACCTACGGACTCATTCTCGACTGTTCGATTAACAATCAAACCGAACCCCAACCCGCCCAATCTTTTGCCACCCTAAAAGCTGAAATTGAACAACGATCGCACGGTGAAACCGCCACCATTGGACAAAGCTGGATGATGTCTGGCTGGCTTCCTCACCCAGAAACTCAAAATCCTGAAGCGATTGCCAAAGCCTGTTACAAGTCATTAATTCCTAATGGAAATTGGCAACAAGATTTAGAAGGACAAGGGCAATTTTTAGGGGCAACGATCTATGAACTCAAGCGCTACCGCTTGGTGATGAAAGAGGACACAGATATCACCAATCTTGCCAACTTACAAGATAACCAACATATTCTAATTATCCTCTATCCCGATAGAGCCGCCGCCGAAACTGCTGCCCGTTTCTATGATGACTGGTTACGCTTATTCTGTTACCGCAACAAAATCCTTTGGGCTTACAGTCAAAGCCGTCTATTAAAGCAAACCATTAAACATCATTTTGCTGCCATTGAAGCAGGACGAAAATCAATTGATCTGGCGCGATCGCAGGGACGAGAATTTGACAAAGTTCGCCAACACTTAGAACAAACTCAGGATATTTTAAATCGCTATACAATTAACCTAAACCAGCTTGACTTTCAAGCCCGCACGATTGATATTAATCTGAGTAACTATAAAAAACGAGTCGCCCGCATCGCCAAACAATCAGAAAGTGACTTAGCCTTTTTAGAGGAATTTAGCGAATTAGTCACCGATAAATACCTGCTGCAAATCCACAAAGACACCGAAAATCTGGAACGCGGACTGAGATTACTCGAAGACACCATTAACGCGATTCGCTCTCGTGTAGAATTAGATAAAGCCGAACGCGATCGCAACTTCCAAGATACCGTGGCTGTAATCGGTGTCGGTTGGACGGTTGGTTCCTTTGTCGCCTCTCTAGACAAGCTAGGTGAGGACAAACAAGACCCCATTCGATTGCTAATTTCCAATTCTCAACTTGTTCCTAAACCTTGGGTTGAACCCGCTATCCCCCTCACCTACACCCTAACTGTCGCCTTAGCGGCGGCGTTAGTCACATGGATAATTCGGCGGTTTTGGTCTTGAGTTTGTAGTTGCGCTGTCTTCGCCATAAACGCATCGCCCTATCAGGATTAACTTAAACGTTATATTCAAGTGAGGTACACAGACAGATCCCCGACTTCTCCAAGAAGTCGGGGATCTTGCTTAATTCCCCCGTTCCCAACTTCAACCCCTAAACGGGCGACCCGAGTTCATTAAGTGGATACAATTGTTCATTAATGCAAGCGGGTCGCCCCTACAGGTTATATCGAATCCTGTTGATTGCACACAAATACAATCACGTCATCAGGAGGGTTTCAGCCATTTTTAGTGAGATTGTTTAACCGGATTTGATATTATTTATCCCTATCATCCCCACGGAAAGGGTGCTGACCAACTGCCAGTTCTTGTTTACTCTGTCTCAAATTATGCCACAACTCTTTAATTTGTTTATAGGCAGCTTCGGGTTCAACTTTACCTGCGGTTTCTAAGTTGCAAATATAGTTTACCTTTTGTGCGAATTCCTGTAAATTAGCATTAAACACCAAATTTTCTGGCTTGACATCGCCGTAATAGCGACTGCGTGGATATAAAAACTCATCTCTATCGGTCATTTTGATCTCCTATAAAAGCTATTCTTGATCAACTACAATCTAATTCCCCCCTTTTTCTCAAAAAACTTAACGATTGCTCCCATCCTTTCCTTGGTTGCTATTCCCCACACCCCATTGGGTATCCATAAAGGGGGTAGTTAACCCGGATTTGGTATAAGTATTGAGTCTAGTTCAGTTCTCTGTAGCCACGACAAAGGCTCAAGGACGGCTTCTCAGATGTTTGCCATCCTCATCTGACTCAGAATAATTAATGGTACAAATTTTTTAGACTCCCACCATCTACCATTGTAGTGAATCTGGCGTGAATAACCCAGTGCCGCCTTGGGGGACAGGGGTTTGGTGACCCATGGGTGTCAACTTAAGCCACATTACCCACGATAGGATACTGGGTGTGGGGTATGGGGTATGGGGTGTGGGGTATGGGGTATGGGGTGTGGGGTGTGGGGGAAAGCGAGCAATTTTGGCTCACTATGTATTAAACGGAACCTGTTTGAAAAAAACATTGTGGATGAATAGGTGAGGTGAATGGTGGTAGGTGTGAGGTTTTTTAGCCGACACCCGACACCCGACACCCGACACCCGACACCCTTGCTCAACCGAGCTTTCACCTTAAGTTGACACCAATGGTGGTGACCAAACCCCTACGGCTTAACTGACCATTCTATCGAACCAACTCTGATTATGTCTCAACCGCAAAAACTATACGAAGGCAAAGCCAAAATCCTTTATCCGACTGAAGATCCAGAGATTCTCCTCAGCGTCTACAAAGATGATGCAACTGCCTTTAATGCCCAAAAGCGAGGTCAAATCGTCGGTAAAGGGGAAATGAATTGCGCGATCGCGGCTCACTTGTTTAAGTTTCTAGAATCTCAAGGGATTCGTACCCATTTCATTGACTGTCCCACCTCCAACCAGATGCGCGTCAAGCGGGTAACCATTTTACCTGTGGAAGTTGTGGTCAGGAACATTGCCGCAGGGAGCCTGTGTCAACAAACTGGATTACCCCTGGGCAAAATACTGCCCCAACCCTTGGTGGAATTCTACTATAAGAAGGACGAATTAGGAGATCCCTTGCTCACTCGCGATCGCTTATTACTCCTAGAACTGGCAACACCCGACCAACTCAACCAGCTAGACCAACTAGCATTACAAGTTAACCAGAGTCTTACCGCCTTTTTCCAAAGCTGCGGCATTACCCTAGTGGACTTTAAGCTAGAATTCGGCATTGATGCCAACCAACAGTTGCTCTTAGCCGATGAAATTAGCCCCGATACCTGTCGTCTGTGGAACCAAGCGGAAACTGATCCCCAACAGCGAGTCATGGACAAAGACCGCTTTCGTCGGGATCTCGGACAAGTCGAACAAGCCTATCAGCAAGTTCTAGAGCGAGTGCTAACCCAAGACGGCAGAAAGTAGAAGGCAGAGGACAGAACGCTGTAAGGTTTAGGATGTCTGCTTTTTTCTGTGCTGGTTAACGGGTAGGTATGAGTAGCCAAGCCGTGCTAGGGGGACTTAATCGCTTCAGAGTAAGCGAGGTGATGAAAATCCTGGTATTTTGTCCTTTATCAGTTAAATGATGACATCTTAAGTTTAAAGCAACTCGATGTCAGATCCTAAGTCAACTTAACCGGGCTTGTTCAGTAGCCAATCGCTCAACTGAGTAACAAGCAGTGAACAACGGATAAAAGCTGATCGCAACCCTTGCAATCAACGTGGTGTGTGGACGTGTCAAAAAATCTGAGGATCATGCGCTTATCTCCTTTATTAACGGCAATTCTTGCGGTAACGGCTAGCATCGGTTTATCGAATTCCCCTAGCCATGGACAAACAAGTGACCAACCTATCCGCGACTTTGAACCTAGTCAACGGGATGGGTTAAAAGACCATGAGAAAATGGGGATGCCAGACTACCCCGCAGCAACAACGGCTCAACATTGGCTGAGTGAAGCCGTTAATGAAACCAGCGAATCGACTACAAACAGTCCTAGAGGTGAGGGAGAATCGATTTCCCAGCCGATTCAGGACAATCCAGCGATTCATCAAATTGAGGTAGGTTCAACGCCATTACCATCGGTTCAACCAACACATCAGGGGAGAGTTCATCACCATGATGTTGCTTCTCCTCAGTTCGCTCAAGTTATGGACGAATCGACAACAGACAGTCCTAGAGGTGAGGTAGAAGCGATTTCCCAGCCGATTCAGGATAATCCAGCGATTCATCAAATTGAGGTGGATTCAA
>NZ_JAVJUO010000201.1:0-8517 GCF_040220555.1 Coleofasciculus sp. C1-SOL-03 | reverse complement strand
AACAAACAGGCGCTGATTCATTGCTAAAGCTTGCTGATAAAAAGATTCTGCTTTGGCTAGTCTTCCCTGTGATTGATAAAGATAAGCTAAATTATTCAGACTTGTAACTATATCAGGATGGTCATTAGCAAACAGGTGCTGTCTCATTGTGAAGGCTTGCTGTAACAGGGGTTCAGCTTCGGCTAGTCTTCCCTGAGATTGGTAAAGATAAGCTAAATTATGCAGACTTTGTGCCACATTTGGATGGTCATCAGCAAACAAGCACTGTGTTATTACCAGGGCTTGCTTTAACAAGGTTTCTGCTTCGGCTAATTTTCCTTGGGATTTGTAGAGTAAAGCTAAATTATTTAAACTTTGTGCCACATCAGGATGGTCATCAGTAAACAGGCGCTGCCACATTGCTAGGGCTTGCTGATATAAAGGTTCCGTTTCCGCTAATTTTCCTTGAGCATGGTAAATATAAGCTAAATTATTCAAACTTTGTGCCACATTAGGATGGTCATCAGCAAATAATCGCTGATTCATTGCCAGAGCTTGCTGAAACAAGGGTTCGGCTTCCGCTATTCTTCCCTGAGCATTGTAGATATAAGCTAACTTATCTAAACTTTGTGCCACATGAGGATGATCATCAGCAAATAATCGCTGTCTCATTGCCAAGGCTTGCTGGGACAAGGATTCTGCTTCTACGAATTTCCCTTGAACATTGTAAATAGAAGCTAAATTATTCAGACTCGTGGCAACATTGGGATGATCACTGAAAAACAGGCGCTTATTTATTGCCAGGGCTTGTTGTAAAAAAGGTTCTGCTGCTATAAATTTTCCCTGAGATATGTAGAGTCCGGCTAAATTATTCAGACTGCAAGCAACATCAGGATGGTCATCAGCAAACAGGCGCTGTCTCATTGCTAGGGCTTTTTGATATAAGGATTCCGCTTCCGCTAATTTCCCCTGAGCATTGCAGATATAAGCTAGATTATTCAGGCTTGTAGCTACTTTGGGATGATCATTAACAAACAGACGCTGATTCATTGTCAAGGCTTGTTTTAACAAGGGTTCAGCTTCTGCTAGTTTTCCCTGAGATTTGTAGAGTCCGGCTAAATTATTCAGACTGCAAGCAACATCAGGATGGTCATCAAGAAACAGGCGCTGTCTCATGGCTAAAGCTTTTTGATATAAGGATTCCGCTTCCGCTAATTTTCCCTGAGCATTGTAGAGATAAGCTAAATTATTCAGACTTAATGCGACATCAGGATGGTCATTTTCCCAAAGTTGTTGGGCTAATGCCAATCGAGCTTCAGCTAGACTCACTGCTTGAGTATACTGACCTTGATTATAGAGTTGGAAAACTTGCTGATTTAGTTGTCTACAGCGTAATATCTGCTTGAGTCTCACGAATCTTATTACTAATGTTCGCAATCTATTCAAAACTCTCATTATCTACTCCTTTTAATGATGTGATTGATTCTTCTAGTTTCCCAATTTAAATTTCCGTAGTTGTCGAGTGTGTTAGTGAAGGGCAACGTATCCTTAAGGGCTTTGGTGGGTTACGGCGGATTGTTCCGTTTAGGGTTATTTGCCATCGTGTTGTTCCCGCCTAACCCACCCTACCGAGACTATCGAGACTTTCTTGCCATTGGGACAATTTAGCAGTGTTTGAATTAGATTCAAATAGCCTTGAATTCGTTGTTTGTCCATGGTTAATAATTGTGTAGGGGCGCAAGGCTTGCGCCCTGTTTTCCGATGTGTTAGTGAAGGGTAACGTATCCCTTAAAGGCTTTGGTGGGTTACGGCGGATTGTTCCATTTCCGGTTATGTGCCATAGTTTTATTCCCGCCTAATCCACGATGGCGGCGTGGCACAGCTAAAATTGCGGCATAGATTTGACGGTTTGATGGGCGCACGCCATGCGCCCCTACAATGCTAATTCACACCTTTACCCAACACGATTAGCCTCAAAATCTCACCCGCGAGACTCGGAGACTCGCCAATGACGCTCTGAGCCTCGCCAACGACGCTTTTAGCCTCACCGATACAATTCCTCAACCCCTTCAACCTCAATTACACCGTCACCTGATACGCCATCCGCCACAGTTGAGAGTCGCGGTCATCCTTTAAATAGTCCAATAACCCCGTTAAATGCCCTTCCTGCAATTGTAATAATGGTTCACCCGGTTCCAGTAGCCAGTCTAACTCGGGTAAATTCCGGGTAATGACTGCTACAATTTCCTCCCAACCTGTTGAACCCGTTAACTTAAAATACCGATGACGAGAACTGGCTAAGGGTAACGTTATTCTTCCTCCTGAATGTCGCCATTCTGGTGCAAATCCAGAGGGACATAAACACCAGAGTTTCCCCGATGTGCCTTTTTCCAATAGGAGTAAATAGCCCGCCTGTTCCAGATTAATGTCTAAGCGGATTTTACTTTTTAACGGAATCGATATGGGGGCGGTTGCGTCAATTTCCGCCTCTCCCATCTCTAACCCTAACGGCAGTTTCGGATTTAATGAGACAGGCTGCAATTTATCATTGAGCAAAATCGGCTGCATTTTATTGGTTGGCTTGGCTTGTCCCCAAAGTTCCCGCCAAAGTTGCTCACAGGTGAGGGGAATGATACGGCGCTGTTTGACCCATTCTGGATACAACTCCTCGCGCAAATAGCGCTTGGCTATTTTCCACTTCCCCTTGGTGCTTCCCTGGTAATCACAGCCTTGGGCTTCAAACTTGTCACAAATGGCGATTAAATGGTCGCGGAGAATGATTGCTGGATTTGACCCATCACTGGTTCCTTCTAGTAATTCAGCCTCTAGATAAAAGGCGATATCTTTATTCGTTGCATTACTATTTTTATCCTGGAAGCGTGCGAGAAATACATCCCAGGTTTTGCCAGATAAGCCGAGGCGAGTGGCGATGGCTTTGAGGAATTCGTCCTCATGGATGTCATATTTGGGTAGGTTCATGATTGTCACCGATTCTGTGGCTTTACCCCGATTATAAATAGGTAAAATTGACCTGGAAACCCCGGTTCTACTTCGATCTACATTCTTCTATTTCCGGAACGGTTAACATGTATTGCATTTAATTTGGGGAGGAGTAGCAAGCAAGATGCTCACACTACCAGGATCGGGCATTTCTTGACATTAAAGGTTAAGTTCTGAACAGCTTACCCCTCACCCCCAGCCCCTCTCCCACAGCGGGGAGAGGGGAGCCATGGCGCGTCTGGAAGCAGGGGGAAAAGACATTAAATTTAAAGCTTATCCGAGCAGTATTGGGGGGAATGTACAGACGTGCTATGGCGTGTCTGGAAGCAGGGGGAGAAGACATTAAATTTAGAGTTTATTCGAGCAGTATTGAGGGCGCAAGAGAGTCCGGTTCCCCTTCTCCCTCGATGGGAGAAGGGGTTAGGGGATGAGGGTGTAGCACTGAAGCATCCGCCACAATAATCATTTTAACCTTTAACTCCTATTAATTCTCATGAGAGGTAGGGTGGAAAATGGATATAATTTCGGATAAATAAAGTCGTTCAATTATCATAATTTGCCCACCCGACAAGGATAGAGACGTGACCGTGGAACGTCTTAACCTATCCTCGTAGTGCGGTAACCCTCTTTTTACTTCTCTCTAAAATGCTCTAATAACTGGCTCACGGTGAATATGGATACTGCCGTTGTTTGAAAATCCTGGGGATTGCGGGTGACAATCGCATCTACCTGCTGGGCAACAGCACAGGCTATTTGAACAGCATCCTCAAAGTCTACTAAGCCGGAATTGAGAGCCGTATTCAAAACTGTATAATCCACAGGGCAGACACTCAAAAGCGTTAACGTTTGAGTCAAGATTTGCCTGGTTTGTTCAAGATTTTGTGTCTGCCGTTTACAGATGTAAAAAATATCCGTTGCACTGGATGCACTAATTAAACCTTCTATGCATTCGGCAGCAATTGCCTCAAAAACTTCACTAGCCAACTGAAAAAATGGCTCCCGTTCCAGAAAGAAATCGAGAATAATGTTTGTATCCAGCAGAACTCTCACTTGAGGTACTTCTCCACTAAGCGGTCTTCTCGCATCAACTCAATATCTGTATCGGTTAGGACTGGCTGACCCGGTTTTTTCAGACAACCTCGTAGCTGATTAACAAGGGTACGACGTTCCGATTTTGATGGGTGTCTAACTTTCAACGCTTGAACTAAGGTTTCCAGCAGAACGAATTGTTCTTCAACAGATAATTGGTAAATAGCTCGCTGTAGCTCTGGTAAGGTCATAGCTGTGATTCAAGAACGTTTGTTCAAGGGATAAGGCAACGGGCAATAGAGAATACACAATTTAAATGGATATTAGTAGAGACGTAACCTGCTACGCCTCTACCATCACTTACAGGACTGACGCAGCACCACCATAAGTTGGTCAAGGTGCGTTACGCTACGCTAACACACCCTACTGGCGTGACACAGCTAAAATGGTGGGATAGATTTTGGCGATTTTCTGGGCGCACGCCATGCGCCCCTACAATTCTAATCCACCAAATAAGGTGTGCCACGCCACTACTGGACTGACACAGCTAAAATAGGACTTTGTTTGTAGTGAGAACTTTAGTTCTCTAACGCCTAGCTGGAGTTGGCTCAAGCCCTCACTACGTACCCAATCTATTGCACCATTTTAGTCGAGTCACGCCACGACAAATCAAGGCTTTGCGTAAGTCCTAACTTAAAACAGCGTCAAAATGTACAGCAGGGTAAACAGAATAATCCAGATGATATCGACAAAATGCCAATAAATTTCTGCCATTTCAATGCCAACGTGCTTGGTTTCACCGTAATGTCCGGGACGACGGGAACGCCACAAGACACCGAGAATGAGTAAAACCCCAACGGTGACGTGCAAGCCGTGGAATCCGGTCATTAGATAAAAGCAGTTAGCAAACACATTCGTGGTCAGACCATACCCCAATGTGAGATACTCATACACCTGACCGCCTAAGAAAATGACGCCCATAATCGCGGTAATGATATACCATAACCGCATCCCGGAGACGTTATTCTTTTTAATCGCCACATCTCCGTTATGGATAACAAAACTACTTGACACCAGAATAATTGTGTTAATTGCTGGAACTAAGAGTTCCACTTCTGTGCCTTCGGGGGGCCACGTTGCGGATACCCCTCGGTAGATTAAATACGAGGCAAACATCCCACCAAACATCAGGGATTCAGAGGCGAGAAAGACGATTAGCCCCAAAACCCGATAATCGGGATGTTCCTCGTGTTCCGCCACCGCCCCTTCAGCCGAGGCTTCTGGGGTAGAGGAGACTTGATATTCGTCAATTGTTGAACCTTGCATACTATTTTCCTAACTATCGCCATCTACACGTAGAGACGTAGCATGCTACGTCTCTACAGTCATAAATTAACCTTACTTCGCTTCTACAGCAGGTTCACCCGATGTCGGCGCACTGGGATTGAGACCTTTACCATTGCGACCATTCATGCCATAAGCATAAGGACCATGGGTTAATACGGGTAGGACTTCCCAATTTTCGATTTCAGGTGGCGAACTGGTTGTCCATTCTAGGCTCAAGGCATCCCAGGGATTATCACCCACCTTCGGACCTGCAATCCAACTCCAGATCAAATTAACCGCGAAGGGAACCACCGAGAACCCTAATAGAATTGCACCGAAGGTACAAAGCTGATTAATTGCCGTGAATTGGGGGTCATACATGGCAACCCGTCGGGGCATTCCTTGTAAACCCAATTCATGCATCGGTAAAAAGGTAAGATTCGCCCCAATAAAGGTGAGAACAAAGTGAACTCGCCCCCAGGTTTCGTTGTACATCCGACCCGTAATTTTGGGGAACCAGTGATACATTCCGGCATAAAGACCAAACACGGAACCGCCAAAGAGAACATAGTGGAAGTGCGCCACGATGTAATAGGTATCGTGAACGTGAATATCAAAGGGTGCGGTTCCCAGAGTGACGCCACTGAGTCCACCCAAGACAAACATACCTAATAAACCGATCGCAAACAGCATTGGCGAGGTGTAGCGGATTTTTCCCTGCCAGAGTGTCGCCACCCAGCTAAAGATTTTCACCCCCGTCGGCACAGCCACAATCAGCGTGGAGATGGTAAAGAACATCCGCATCCAAGGGGGAGTGCCACTGGTAAACATGTGGTGTACCCAAACGAATAGACCGACGATACAGATGGCTAGGGATGAATAGGCGATCGCCTTATAGCCAAAAATCGGTTTCCGGGCGTGAACTGGAACCACTTCTGACATAATCCCGAAAATCGGCAGAATCATCAGATACACCGCCGGGTGGGAATAGAACCAGAACAGGTGCTGATACACCACCACATTCCCCCCAGCATCGGGGCGGAAGAAGCTGGTGCCGAAGTTGATATCAAATAACAGCAGGGTTAATCCCGCCGCTAACACGGGCGTGGAAAACAGGGCTAATATCGATGTGGCTAAAATCGCCCAACAGAACAACGGCATCTGATCCCAGCGCATACTGGGAACGCGCATTTTGAAGATGGTGATGATAAAGTTCACCGACCCCAAAATTGAGGAGGTTCCCACTAAGATAATGCTGAGAATCCACATCGATTGAGCGGTATTGGCAGTAATCAGGCTCAAAGGTGGGTAGGATGTCCACCCCGATTGAGCGCCGCCGAAAAAGAAACTGCCTAACAGCAGCGCCCCCGCTGGAGGAACCAGCCAAAAGGCGATCGCATTCAGTTTCGGGAATGCCATATCTCTGGCACCAATCATCAACGGGATCAGGTAGTTGCCAAACCCCCCAATTGCCGCCGGAACGACCCAGAAAAAGATCATGATCGTGCCGTGATTGGTCAGAAAAGCATTATAAAGATTGGGATCAAGTAAATCGGCATCAGGGGTATACAGTTCGGCTCGCATGGCGACTGCCATTAATCCCCCGATCAAATAAAACACGAACGAGGTAACTAGGTATTGAATGCCAATGACCTTATGGTCAACATTAAACGTGAAATAGTCATACCACTTCCATGCCGTGGGATGGGAACTGTGGGAAGTGGCTGGAGATTGAGGTGCAGTTTCGGTTTGGGTCATCAGAATTTCTTGTGACAACTAAAGCAGCCTGTCCAGATGGACAACTGGAGTGTGATCGGCTTCTGTTTAGGATTCATGCATTGAGTGTAACTGGGTTAACGTTTTTTCATCAACGCCCAGCTTCGTCGTGTAGGGTTCCAGGAACTCGGACTCGGATAAATCAGCCGGGTTCACTGCAACGGTTTGATTCGGGTTTTGCTGCTGGGCAACTTGATTTTCCTTGAACCAAGCCTCATACTCCTCTTGGGTATGAACAATAAGCTGTGTCCGCATCGCACCGTGGTAACCCCCACAGAGTTCAGCGCAAACTATAGGATAGGTTCCAGGTTTTGTGGCAACAAACCGCAGTTCCGTTTCTTGACCGGGAATGGCGTCTTGTTTGAGGCGGAACTGAGGCACCCAGAAGGAGTGAATCACATCTTGGGCGGAGATATTCAGTTGCACGTCTTTGCCAACGGGAACATGTAATTCGCCAGCAACAACGCCACTATCGGCATAGTTAAAGATCCAAGCAAACTGTAAACCCGTGACATTCACCACCAAGTCAGCCGCTTGTCCTTGCCGTTTAGGTGCTGCACCAAAGCCGTATTTAGCCCCCTTGGGTGCGGCTTCATCGGACTCCATCCCCTCCGCATCAGCCACTAAGGGCGCCGCGATCGCACTTCCGGGCATACTCGCCATTTGCGCGGGGGTATCGGCTTTAACCAAGTTCGGTTCAAAACCACCCATGTCTCGATAAACTTCGACGCTGTAGATCCCTAGTCCAATCACGATAATGGCAGGAATGGCTGTCCAAAAGGCTTCTAAGGGCAAATTACCGATGATGGGTTCAGCATCCGTGTCATCCCCCTCACGTCGCCGAAATCGAATCATGGCAATCACAATCGCCCCTTCGACGACCAAAAACAGGGCGGTGCCGATCGTCATCATCACGTTAAAAAAGTCATCGACTAACGGCGCTTGTTCTGATGCCTGTTCTGGCATCAAGCCGTGGTTTTGACCAACCCACAAACTGACCAGGGTGATAACGACACCAGCGGTCAGCGTGATAATAGTAGTTGGTACTTTTTCTTTTTCCATAGCGTATCTCCTTGGCAGCAGCAGATCTCCACTCAGGTTGGGTGAAGTCGCTGCCTGATTCTAGCTTGACTAGATAGATCCTAATTCACATTTCTTTATAGCGCTTGTTTGGAGAAGGGATTCCGGTGCAGGAGTGCAGGGGTGCAGGGGTGCGGGGGTGTAGGGGTGTAGGGGTGTAGGGGTGTAGGGGTGTAGGGGTGTAGGGGTGCGAAAATTCTGGAAGAGAAATGTTTAGATGTAGGGGCGGGTTTAGGGACAATTGTAGGGGCGGGTTTAGGGACAATTGTAGGGGCGGGTTTAGGGACAATTGTAGGGGCGGGTTTAGGGACAATTGTAGGGGCGGGT